>NZ_JBSJYT010000003.1:0-105859 GCF_053711055.1 Ligilactobacillus sp. LYQ135
ACGAATCAGAAGGTTGTAGGTTCGACTCCTACTGGGTGCATTTATCGGGAAATAGCTCAGTTTGGTAGAGCACTTGGTTTGGGACCAAGGGGTCGCAGGTTCGAATCCTGTTTTCCCGATAAGAGATTATTTCTCAATTTATTCAATTAATATCGCGGTGTAGCTCAGCTGGCTAGAGCGTTCGGTTCATACCCGAGAGGTCGAGGGTTCGATCCCCCCTGCCGCGATTGGATCATACGAGAACTTGGACCTTTAGCTCAGTTGGTTAGAGCAGACGGCTCATAACCGTCCGGTCGTAGGTTCGAGTCCTACAAGGTCCATTGTAATCTACAATGGATTACGTATGACAACTTATTATGGAGGATTACCCAAGTCTGGCTGAAGGGAACGGTCTTGAAAACCGTCAGGTCGGGGCAACTCGGCGCGAGAGTTCGAATCTCTCATCCTCCTTATCCTTATCGCGGGATGGAGCAGTCTGGTAGCTCGTCGGGCTCATAACCCGAAGGTCGTAGGTTCAAATCCTGCTCCCGCAATAATGGTCCGTTGGTCTAGTTGGTTTAGGACGCCTGCCTGTCACGCAGGAGATCACGGGTTCGAGTCCCGTACGGACCGTTTATGGCTCGGTAGCTCAGTCGGTAGAGCAAAGGATTGAAGCTCCTTGTGTCGGCAGTTCGATTCTGTCCCGCGCCATTTTATAACCTATGCGGGTATAGTTTAGTGGTAAAACCACAGCCTTCCAAGCTGTTGTCGCGAGTTCGATTCTCGTTACCCGCTTAATAAGTAAATAATTACTTTATGGACCTGTAGCTCAGCTGGTTTAGAGCGCACGCCTGATAAGCGTGAGGTCGATGGTTCGAGTCCATTCAGGTCCATTGGAGAAGTACTCAAGTGGCTGAAGAGGCGCCCCTGCTAAGGGTGTAGGTCGGTAACACGGCGCGAGGGTTCAAATCCCTCCTTCTCCGTAAAAAGGAAATCTGACCCGTTGGTCAAGTGGTTAAGACACCGCCCTTTCACGGCGGTAACATGGGTTCAAATCCCGTACGGGTCATTTCTTTCTTATACATATTCCTTATCGCGGGATGGAGCAGTCTGGTAGCTCGTCGGGCTCATAACCCGAAGGTCGTAGGTTCAAATCCTGCTCCCGCAATAATGGTCCGTTGGTCTAGTTGGTTTAGGACGCCTGCCTGTCACGCAGGAGATCACGGGTTCGAGTCCCGTACGGACCGTTTGTGACTTATTTAGCTGTGATTCAATCACAGCTTTTTTTTTGTGCATAAATTTTTTGCATAGTGATGAGATAATAACGATTAATTGTCATTCGAACTATAATACATATTGTAAAGCAACTAAAAGGAGAATGATAATATGAAGTATGAAAATTTAATTCCACGTTTTTTAAGTTATGTAAAAATTAATACGCGCTCTAATCCAAATTCAAAGACAGTTCCTTCTGATCCAAAGGAAGTTAAATTTTTAAAACAGTTAGTTGAAGAATTGCATGAAATTGGCTTAAAAGATGCTCAATATGATGATCAAAGTGGATATGTGATGGCTACATTGCCAAGTAATATGACTACAAAAGTTCCAACAGTTGGATTTATGTCACACGTTGATACAGCCGATTTTAACGCTGAAGGAGTTAATCCTCAAATTCATAAAGATTATGATGGTCATTCTACTATTAAGTTAGATAAAGAGGGGAAATTTGTGTTAGATCCTCAAGTCTTTCCAAATATGAAAAATTATCAAGGACAAACACTCATTACTACCGATGGGAGTACTTTACTAGGAGCAGATGATAAATCGGGAGTAGCTGAAATTATGACAGCAATGCAATACCTCGTAAATCATCCTGAAATTAAACACGGAACGATTAAAGTTGCATTTAGTCCAGATGAAGAAATTGGTACTGGAGCAGAACACTTTAATGTAAAGAAATTTAATGCTGATTTTGCTTATACTGTTGATGGAGGACCACTAGGACAATTAGAATGGGAAACATTCAATGCAGCTGAATTGTATTTGCATATTCAAGGGAAAGATGTACATCCAGGCACTGCTAAAGGAGTAATGGTTAATGCTAATGAATTAGGAGTTCAATTTCAAAATGCATTACCTCAAGATGAAGTTCCTGAAAAAACAAGTGGTAAGCAGGGCTTTTTCCACTTGTTAGAATTTAATGGAACTGTTGATCATGCAACTTTACATTATATTATTAGAGATTTTGAACGTGAAGGTCTTGAAAAAAGAAAGGCACTTATTAATAAGATTGTTGATGAGATGAATGCAAAACTTCATGATAAACGATTAGTAGCTGAAATGCATGATCAGTATTATAACATGGCAGAAGTTTTGAAAAATCATATGAATGTAGTTAATTTAGCACGTGAAGCGATGACTAAGTTAGGAATTAAAGTTGATGAAACTCCAGTTCGTGGGGGAACTGATGGATCAACGATTTCCTTTATGGGTTTACCTACGCCTAACTTATTTGCAGGACCCGAAAATATGCATGGACGCTTTGAATTTATTTCAGAGCAAACCATGGAAAAAGCAGTTGACGTAATTCTTGAAATTATAAAATTAACTGCGAAATAATATTCCTTTTGTATATAGTGTTTTTTTATTGTATAATGAAGACCTAAAATACTAAAGTATTCCTTACAGAGGTTGCGACAAAGGTCGCAATCTTTTTTATTTTTAGTTAATATTTTGGTGGTTTTAATGAAAGGAATTGTTAAGAAAAACTAAAAAAAGATAAATTTACTCAATTTAACAAAAATACTTTGACTTTTGAGGGCATTTAAGGCTATATAGAATATAGGAATAAAAATAGAGGTAAGAAATATGCATAAAAGAAGTGAAAGAATTGCAAAGAAGCGTCAATTACGGCGCATGCAAAAAATGAAAAACGCCAAGAAAGTAACAACTGCTCTTGGAACATCCTTAATGGTAGGAACAGCTGGATTTTTATTAGATCATAAAGAAAGCGCAGAAGCTGATACAGTTCAATTGAATCATGAAAATAGTTCTGCAAGTTCAAACAGTTCTTCAAGTAGCAGATCATCTTCAAGTTCAAGTAGTTCTTCAAGTAGCTCAAGCTCATCAACTTCTTCAAGTAAAGAAGTTGCATCAAGTGCTGCTGGCTCACAAGTAACTAGAGAAATCGTATACAGTTCAAGTTCTGTAAGTTCAAGTGAAAATTCAAGTTCAAAAAACTCAGGTAGTTCTAGTTCTGTAAAGGCAAGCCAAGAAGAATCCAAGTCAAGTAGCATTAAAAGTGAAGAAAGTTCAAGTTCTTCAGTGGCTAGTTCAAGTAGTTCTTCAACTAGCAGTTCAAGTTCGATTGCTTCAAGCGAAAGTAGTAGTTCACTTAAAGATGAATCATCAACAACGGTTGAATCATCTTCAATCTCAAGTAAGCAAGAAAAAGAAGATTCTCAAGTTCAATTAGAAGCAGAAAATCAACTTCAAGAAAAAACTACACGCAGTGAAGTATCAACATTAGCTTATCCTGGCAATGTGCAAAACTTCTTAAATACAATTGGACCAGTTGCACAACAAGTTGCTCAAGAAAATGGTGTTTATGCCTCATTAATGATTGCGCAAGCAGCACTTGAAAGTGGTTGGGGAAGCAGTGCTTTAAGTACCCAAGGACATAATTTATTTGGTGTTAAGTGGAATGGAACTGGTGATTATGTTTTAATGCCTACTCAAGAATATTATAACGGAACTTGGCACACAGTTTATGCTAAATTTCAAAAATATGACAGTTACTATGAATCACTTACAAGTTATGCTAAGTTAATTAATTCAAATTTCCCTAACTCAAATCGAGCAAATGCAGCAACTCCGCAAATTGCCGCAGAAAACTTACGTTATGGAGTTTATGGTACATATGCGACTGATCCAAACTATGCTAATACTTTAAAACGGTTAATTAGTGAATATGACTTAACTCGTTATGATGTATATACTGGATCTGGTTCTTCAAGTAATAATCAAAATAATCAAAATTCAAATGCATCAAATAGTAATAATAATTCCAGTTCTTCATCAAATGGAAATGGTAATAATATTCCAGATACTTATACAGTTAAAGCTGGTGATTCTCTTTGGGGAATTTCACAAACCTATGGTACGACTGTGAATAATTTGAAGCGAATTAATAACTTATCTTCAAATGTGATTTACGTTGGTCAAGTATTAAAATTGAAGGAACAAACAACATCTAACAGTGGTTCATCCTCAAATTCAAGTAGCACAGCAACAACTTATACAGTTAAAGCCGGCGATACTTTATGGGGAATTGCTAATGATCATGGAACAAGTGTAAGTAACTTAAAGAATATTAATAATTTAAGTTCAGATACAATTTACGTTGGTCAAGTATTGAAATTAACAAATAGTTCATCAAGTAATAACAATCAATCTTCTAACTCATCATCAAGTAGCACAACTGATCAATACTATACAGTTAAAGCCGGCGATTCATTGTGGAAGATTGCTACGAGTCATGATACAAGTGTAGATAACTTGAAAAAAATTAATAATTTATCATCTAATACAATTTATGTGAGACAAAAATTATTAATTAAAAAGGGAAGTAGCTCAAGTTCAAACTCAAGCTCAAGCTCAAATTCCTCATCAAATGCTACTGTAACTTATACAGTTAAAGCTGGTGATACTTTATGGGGGATTGCTAATGAACATTCTGTGTCAGTAAATACGATTAAACAAAATAATAATTTAAGTTCAGATACAATTTATGTTGGTCAAGTGTTAACAATTAAAGGTTCATCAAGCTCAGGTTCTCAAGGTGGTTCAAGTAATTCAAACTCAACGAGTTCTACGAATGGAACTTATACGGTTAAAGCTGGTGATACTTTATGGTCAATTGCTAACGAACATTCAGTATCAGTAAATACAATTAAACAAAATAATAATTTAAGTTCAGATACAATTTATGTTGGTCAAAAGTTAACAATTAAAGGTTCATCAAGTTCAAGTTCTCAAAGTGGCTCAAGCAATTCAAACTCAATAAGTTCTACGAGTGGAACTTATACGGTTAAAGCTGGTGACACTTTATGGTCAATTGCTAACGAACATAGTATGACCGTATCACAATTGAAGAGTCAAAATAACTTGTCATCAGATTCAATTTATGTGGGTCAAAAATTAAGTGTTGGAAAGACATCTTCAAATAGTAGTCAATCTACAAGCAGTTCGGCCAAAACATATACAGTTAAGTCAGGAGATTCATTATGGAAGATTGCTTCTGATAATGGTTTGACTGTAAATCAATTGAAATCTATTAATGGATTAACTTCAGACTTAATTTATACTGGTCAACAGTTGAAGTTAAAATAATAATTGAAAGCTAATTTAAATTATGTTAAAATCAACATTAATATTTAACGTAGATAAGGATTAGTAGATTAGCTAGTACTACTCAGAGAGAACATGGTGGTGAAAATGTTTAAGTATTACTTTTCGAACTCACCTTTGAGTCCTTAACTGAAAATAGTAAGTTAAGGCGGAAAGAGCCGTTATCTCTGAAAGAAGTGCCGATAGTTTATCGGAAAATAGGTGGTACCGCGAAAATTCGTCCTATTCAAGTTTAACTTGGATAGGATTTTTTACGTTAAAACCAAATTATAAGGAGCGCTAAAAATGTCATACGATCATAAGAAAATCGAAAAAAAGTGGCAACATTATTGGGAAGAACACAAAACCTTCAAGACAACTGAAGATCCTGATAAAAAGAAATACTATGCAATGGATATGTTTCCATATCCATCAGGACAAGGATTACACGTAGGACATCCAGAAGGCTATACTGCAACAGATATTGTTTCTCGAATGAAACGGATGCAAGGATATAATGTTTTACATCCAATGGGATGGGATGCGTTTGGTTTACCAGCAGAACAATATGCGCTAAAAACAGGAAACTCTCCACGGGAATTTACTCAAAAAAATATCAATAACTTTAGAAGACAAATTAAATCTTTAGGTCTTTCATATGATTGGGATCGGGAAATTAATACGAGTGATCCTTCATACTACAAGTGGACGCAATGGATTTTTGAACAGTTATACAAAAAAGGGTTAGCATATGAAGCTGAAGTTCCCGTTAATTGGTCACCTGATTTAGGAACAGTAGTTGCTAATGAAGAAATTGTCGATGGTAAAACTGAACGTGGTGGTTTTCCAGTTGTACGTAAGCCAATGAAACAATGGATGTTAAAAATCACTGCGTATGCTGATCGGTTGATTGATGATTTAGATGACTTAGATTGGCCTGAAGCAATTAAAGAACAACAAAGAAACTGGATTGGGCGTTCTGTAGGAGCAGCAGTAGATTTTAAAGTTGAAAATCAAGATGCAAAAATTGAAGTGTTTACAACTCGTCCAGACACAATTTTTGGTGTTTCAGTGTTAGTCTTAGCTCCTGAACATGATTTAGTTAAGCAATTAACTACAGCAAATCAAAAACAAGCAGTTGAAGATTATTTAGAAGAAGTTTCTCATAAGTCAGATTTAGAGCGAACAGATTTGGCTAAAAATAAAACTGGGGTATTTACAGGAAGCTATGCTATTAACCCAGTTAATGGTGAAAAAGTGCAAATTTGGATTGCTGACTATGTTTTAGCTTCATATGGAACTGGAGCAATCATGGTCGTTCCAGCACATGACGAACGCGATTATGAATTTGCACAAAAATTTGATTTACCAATCAAGTCGGTAATTGAAGGTGGCAATATTGAAAAAGAAGCCTATACAGGTGAAGGTGTCCATATTAATTCCGACTTCTTAAATGGAATGAACAAGCAAGATGCAATCGATGAAATGATTAGCTGGCTTGAAGAACATCATGTCGGCTATAAAAAAGTTAATTATCGTTTGCGGGATTGGCTTTTCTCACGGCAAAGATACTGGGGTGAACCAATTCCAGTAATTCACTGGGAAGATGGTGAAACTACATTAGTCCCAGAAGATGAATTACCATTACGCTTACCAAAAACAAATGATATTCGTCCATCTGGAACAGGAGAAAGTCCATTAGCCAACCTTGATGACTGGGTAAATGTTGTTGATGAAAATGGACGTAAAGGTAAACGTGAGACCAATACAATGCCTCAATGGGCAGGAAGTTCATGGTACTTCTTACGTTATATTGATCCACATAACAGTGAAGCACTTGCTGATTACGATAAGCTTAAAGAATGGATGCCAGTAGACTTATATATTGGTGGAGCTGAACACGCTGTATTGCACTTATTATATGCACGTTTCTGGCATAAATTCTTATATGATTTAGGTGTAGTTCCAACTAAAGAGCCATTCCAACGATTAGTTAACCAAGGAATGATTTTAGGTGAAAACCATGAAAAGATGTCTAAATCAAAAGGAAATGTTATTAATCCAGATGATATCGTAGAACAATATGGTGCAGATACATTGCGGATTTACGAAATGTTTATGGGACCTTTAGAAGCTTCTAAACCATGGACTGAAGATGGATTAAATGGTGCACATAAATTCATTAACCGTATTTGGAACTTAATGATTGATGAAGATGATAAGTTACGTGATCGAATTACTACTGTAAACGATGGTAGCTTAGATAAAATTTATAATCAAACAGTCAAAAAGGTTACTGAAGACTATGAAGATTTGCACTTTAACACTGCAATTTCACAATTGATGGTCTTTGTAAATGAATGTTACAAAGCAGAAGCACTTCCATTAGAATACATGGAAGGATTTGTTAAGATGATTGCACCGGTAATTCCACATATTGCAGAAGAATTATGGACTAAATTAGGTCATGTAGGCACAATTACTTATGCTAAGTGGCCAACTTATGATGAAAGTAAGTTAGTTGAAGCAACTACTGAAATTGTAGTTCAAGTTAATGGAAAAATTCGTCAACATTTAGTAATCGATAAGGATGCAACTAAAGATGAAATCCAAGAAATTGCATTAAATGATGCAAAGATCAAGGATGAAGTTGCGGACAAAACAATTCGGAAAGTAATTATTGTTCCAGGCAAATTAGTTAATATTGTTGCTAACTAATTAATCTTTAACAGACTATAGCTTTGCTATAGTCTGTTTTTTTGTATTATTATCTTTTACTTGCAATTTAGGTCACTTCCATTATAGGGTGATAATAAAAGGCAAGGGGATGTATTTTATGACTGAAGTTGAAGTGCAACGTGATGGATTAACGTTAAGAGGGGTGCTTGAAACTCCCGATAATAAAGACAGTTATAATATGGCAATTTTAATGCATGGTTTTACAGGAAATTGTGGACGCAATAATCCTGGAAATCTGCATTATCGTTTAGCGCAGATGCTTAAACAAGCTGGAATTGCATCAGTAAGGTTTGATTTTAATGGCCATGGACAAAGTGATGGAGACTTTTGCAATATGACGGTTCCAAATGAAATCAGTGACGGAAGAGCAATTTTAGAATACGTTCGGAGTTTAAAACAAGTCAGAAAAATTTATTTAATGGGACATTCACAAGGTGGCGTAGTTGCTAGCATGCTAGCAGGGTATTTTCATGATTATATTGATAAACTAGTTTTAATGTCTGCAGCTGCGACATTAAAAGATGATGCTTTGGCAGGACATACTTTAAATTTAGTATATGATCCTTTACATATTCCTGACCGGCAAGAAATTCGTCCTGGATATATTTTAGGCGGATTTTACATTAGAACAGCACAAATGTTGCCTATTTACGAAGTTTCTTCAGAATATACCGGACCAGTTTGTATTATTCATGGAACTGCCGATCAAGTTGTTAATCCCAATGCAGCATGTAAATATCACCGTTGCTATGAAAATAGTCAACTGCATTGGATTCAAGGCGGAAATCATCTCCTAGATGGTAAATACCGGCAAGAAGTTTTAACAATCGTAAAAAATTTTATAAGTGAGTAAGTTTATGATATATTTAAAATAAAATTTATTGATTAGGTGTGATTAAAGTGGTGATTAGTTCATTTATTCTATCAATTATTGCACTTGTACTTTCAATTGCAACGCTAACTGTTTCAATCGTAGCTTTATGTTTAGCCAGCAGAAAAAATAAAAAGAATAAAGATAATAAAAAACAATAACATTATTGATAGTTAATTTAATTTTAAGTATGATTATTTTGAGGTGATAGTGATGTTTTTATCTACAGGTGGATTAAATCAAGGATATGCAATTCATGGAATTGTAAATGCTACTGTTAAAGCAGAATTACAAGCAGATGAACTTGATCGGGTAGATGATTTTGATGATTTATATGATCAAGTAAAGATGAAATTAATTGATAAGGCAGTTACTAAAAATGCTGATGGAGTAATTAATGTTCATTTTGAACCCCAAGTTGTGCGGGTATCAGTAGGACCTAAGTACATTGTATTACATGGTTACGGAACAGCAGTTAGTTTCTTGAAAAATAAAAAATAACTTGTTTTTAGTGAAACATTTAGTGTACAATTAATTTCATGGATTAGGAACTGCCACTGTGGCGGAACTGGCAGACGCGCAGCGTTCAGGTCGCTGTTCGGGTTTCCCGAGTACAGGTTCGATCCCTGCCAGTGGCATAATAATGAATAATATGTTTTATTATAAACGCAAAAAACGCCTAAAAATAGGCGTTTTTATTTTTTATGAATCATATGTTTTAATATGTTATTAATTTTTTTGTGCACACTTTGTGCACAGTTTGTTTATAAAAGTGATTGCAATTGAGAAACAATTTTATCGTCTGACTTTTGTTTATATTCATCAATTAAATATGCGTAAATTTTAGCAGTGGTGGTCATATCTGAATGACCTAAACGCTGACTGATTATATATAAATCCACACCTTGCGAGAGAAGAAAAGCAACGTGGCTATTACGTAAACTGTGAAAGTGGAAATTCTTACGTTTAATGTTTAACTGTGATAAGCATTCCCGTAGTGTTTTATTAACTGCATTTGAAGTAGGCACAGTTTGATATTGATTTTCAAAAATCATTTTTTGACCATGATTTAATTCAGATAAAATATCAATTAATTGGATAGGAGCTTTTACAATTCGGTTAGAACAGTCAGGCTTAGTTTGTTTAAATGTTTTAGTAGTTGCATTCCACGATTTATTTATTGTGATTAAACAGTTATCAATATCTTTCCAAGTTAACGCTTGGATTTCTCCAAGACGAGCCCCTGTTAATAATGCTGTTAAAATCATGTATTTAGAGGTAGAGTTTTTATTTCGAGTTAAAATTATGTGTTGTGTTAATTTTTTTATTTCATTTAGGTTTAGATAATCAACCTGAATGTCTTTAGATTTATTAAAAGTTAAAGAAATATTTTGTGTAAAGTCTTTATAAATTATTTCGTCGTAAATGGCACTTTGGACACATGATCGAATAATTGCATTTACTTTAAAAACTGTGGATCTAGCATGTGTTTTCCCATATTCATTGATGAACTTTTGATACATTGAACGATCAATATTTTTGGTGGGTATTCTCATCCATCTTCCAAATGGTTCTTTGGGCAGTTACCTTTGCACAAGGCGGAGCAACGATTGCTATGCTAGTATCTAGTTCAGTTTATTTTGTGAATGATATTATAGCCTTCACAGTTTCTCCGTGGTTTAACATGGGACGACGCAAAATGGGACTGAAAGAAATTAAATAATTATATATAACTTTAACGAAGCCCTACGAATATTTATTTGTGGGGTTTCTCTAGATTTTAAGATTACCAATGAAGTCCTAGTAAGTTTAAAATCACTAAACATGTATATTTGAAGTTTATAAAATGAAACTAAATGACAAAGATGATACGGTTAGAGTGAAAGGAGATTTTCAAAATGGATAAAAAGCAAATTAATATTTCTCTAGATAAGGAAATTCATGACCAATTAAAAAAGCGAGCCACTAAAACAGGAGTGGAAATTTCAGAATATGTTAAGCATTTAATAGCTAAAGATTTAAAAGAAGGACTTAAGAAATAACATTATTTTAATTAAATAATGTTATCGCTTTTTATTATAAAATTGCATATAACAAAATAGCTTAATAAAGCCTTACAAACGTTGATGTGTAAGGCTTTATTTGATATGATTGTGTTATCCAATAAATGATAATGGCAAAGAAAGTGTTGTTTTGAGCGGATTTTGGGAGAAGTTAAGAGGTCTTTTGTATTATAAAAAATCTCTGTTTGAAATATGGAAAGAAAGAGCTATATTTAGACAACTGCTATTAGTTATTGCAAATAAACACAAAGGCAAAACGTTGAGAAGCAATGTTAAAAAACTTTATGGGAAAAGAAAATCTATGGTTGAGGTGATTAAATGGATTTGCTATTAGAGATTGATAACATTAATTATAAAAAGACTGCTAAAAACGTAAAATGTTTCTTAGATAAACAATTACCTAAAATTTTAAGATTAGTAAATGAGAGCCTAGCAAGTTTAAAATTGCCTGTTATATCAGATATGCCAGTTAATCATGACGGAAGTAACCACAACGAAGATAAGATGATAAAATACATCACTGTTAAAGTACTGATTTAAGGTGTGGTTCAAGCGTTTAATAATTGTTCACAAACATCGATTATTAAAAATATGTTCAAGTGCTTCAAGATTGGCAAATAGAGCATGCTCACACTCAACGTACTTTAAACTGCGAGATAAGGCATATAGTGAATTAGCTTATTGTTTGGAATTACAAAAGAGTTGTCCTGATTTACATGTGTATGAATAAGAATTGAATTGATGTTATTTATAATATTACATGCAGTTTCAAATAAAAAAGAAAAAATATAATTCAGAAAATTATTCGTAATTTAACAAAACTATGTTAGAATAAAACATAGTTTAATGAAAGGATTAATTGTATGATAGACGCATTAAAAGATTTTTTTAAACGTTATGCTAAATTTAGGGGACAAAGTACACTAGGGCAATATTGGTGGATGGCATTATGGTCATTCTTAATTATAATTTGTTGGGCAATTTCATTGTTGATTGCATTAGCTTGGTCAAGTTGGATCTGGATTGATTTAACGTTACTAATACTATTTGGTTTAGCGTTTTTAGTACCCTCAATAGCATTATCAATTCGACGTCTTCAAGATGTTGGTTTGACATTCCAAGGTGCATGGTGTGTTTATGGCTTTGTATTTTTAGTTTGTTTATCAGGAGTATCGCACTTCATGCAAGCAATTTCATCACTAGCAAGTGTAATGATGTTAATTTTAACTTTGTTACCGACTGATACATTGGTTGGCAAATTAGGTAAATTAACACGAGATAAATAACGAGTAGAGATAGCATGATCATGATGCTATCTTTTTTATTGTCGAAAGTGAGGTAAGTAGAATGTATATTTATTTACATAAAAATAGCATTATGGTATATTGACTATGCATTGATATGCAAATTTTATTTATAGGAGTGTAGTACTATGTCAAATTATGGAGAAAAAGAAATCAAATTATTAGAGAAGATTGATTCACGTATTAATAAATTAGATGAAGATTTGGCAAAGATGGACGATACAGATGGTAAGGTAAAACATTTTGTCAAACAAGAAGAAGCATTGCATGAAATTCGTCGTATTGCTCATGAAGAAAAACGTGTAGATAAAGTGGCTGATAAAGCTACTGAAAAGGCAGTAAATGGTACAGTTGATGTAATTGATGAAATTAATAAAAGAATTGATAACCTTGATAAAGATTTAGATAATCTAAATGATGACGATTCAAAAGTGAAATCATATTTAGCACAAAAGAAGACAATTCATGATATTAAAGAATTAGTAAAATCAATTCTTAAATAATGATTTATAAAGATGGTAGTTTGTACTACTATCTTTTTTATTTTTATAATTTAAATTCTTAATAAGATACATATGGCTTTTAATTGCATATATCTAAAAGATGCTGATATAATTAGGTTACCCCATAAAGGAGGATTTAACTATGTTACATTGGATTTGGGCTATAATCGTTGGCGCACTCATCGGCGCAATTGCTGGATGGATCACCAGACGAGGTGGTTCAATGAACTGGTTTTTCAATATTATTGCCGGACTATTAGGATCCTATCTTGGAGAAGCGCTATTGGGTCCTTGGGGATGGAAAGTAGTAGGAATGGCAATATTTCCTTCTGTAATTGGTGCTACAGTGTTAGTATTGGTATCAGTAATGGTACTTAACTTACTTAGGAAAGACTTTTAGTGTTAGGTTAGTAGCTTGTAAATAAGTCAATGGGGTATAAAGATAGCGTAGTTGCTATCTTTTTTGTTAATGACGAATTTACAATCTAAGTGCAACACTTTTATAAAAAATAACCCCATAATGAGTACAAATGATTTATAGAAACCAAAAAGAAACATCGAGGTACCTATCATGAGCTATTACCATTTTATTATAGATGAACGCGAAAAGATATATTTACTGCATAACAAAGAATTATCAATTAGAAATATTGCCCCAAATTAGGACGGAGTCCAAGTTCAATTTTACGTGAATTTCGTCGTATTGAAGGCGAATATCTTCCTCATAGAGCACAGGAAAACTATGAAAATAAACGGAAATCATGTCATAAACAGCGTATTTTGGATATTCGTCCAAAATTATGCAAATTTATTGTCAATCAAATTATTAAATTTTATTGGTCTCTAGAACAAATTTGTGGTCGCCTTTGGCGCGAATTTTATTTTAGAATCAGTTCCAATACGATTTATCGCCATATCTACAAGCATAACTTAAATCAGCCTTTTACTTCACATGGTGATACTGGTATTTAACGAAAATTACGTCATAAACACCATCAACGACGCCCCAACAAATGCACGAAACAGAAGTAGATTATCTATCAATTTCACAACGACCAAATTTTATCAATCAATGAAAGCGAATTGGTGACTGGGAACTTGATACTGTAATTGGTAAAACTGGTGAAGAATGTTTGATGATTTTAGTTGAACGACGGATAGGGTATGCAATTATCCGTAAAATTAAGTATAAAGATAGTCAGAGTGATAATAATACCTTACTAAAACTAGTTACTGTAATTCCGAAGGAACATTTATTATCAATTACTCCAGATCATGGAAAAGAGTTTCTTCAACTTGATAAAATCAAATATGATTTAGGGGTTCAAATATATTGGCCTTATGCATCTCAAGAAAGAGGAACAAATGAAAATACAAATGGATTGATTCGAGAATATTTTCCTAAACACCAGTCATTAAGAAATATAACTGAAATAGAGATTCAAAAATGTGAAGATCAATTAAATCAACGTCCAAGAAAAAAACTAAATTATCAAACACCGGCAGAATTATTTGGGGACGAGCTACAGCAATTAATTATATAAAAAATCAACGAACTATTTAAATTCGTTGATAAGTCAATAAACTATAAAACATTAAAGTGTTGCATTTGAATTGACAATTCTCAATATAACTAAAATCTAAATAATTTTTTATAAATTACTTCTTTTTTTAATAAGCTTATATACTTTGTAGTAGATAAGTATAAGTATGTGGAATTATTTATTGACTGCTAAGGACAATTACTTTATACTTCACGTATACTAATTTCTAATCATTATTTACTTACTTAATTTTTGACTCTCGCTATAAAGGTGAGAGTTTTATTATTTATTAAATTTCGAAAGTGTTTTCATTGATTATAGATAACAAATGATATATTTTAATCTTAGTTGAGAAAAGCTTATTTCTTTGAGAATTGATTGTGAATGACAATTCGAGTATTTATTATATATCCCTTAAATTGTATTTTTGCTGGAAGCCTTATAGTATTTTTATTTAAGTAATACTATAGGGCTTTTTATGATTTATATTACTCAACCACATGATATATAAGATTTACATTTTATGACATTTTTGATAGGATTTAAGCAGAACCTAATTATTATTTTAGTTATTTCGTTTAGAGAAGACGTTGTAAAGCGTCTCTTTTTTGATAGAATACGAATTTGTTGCGAGATTACTTGGAATACACGTTTCCAATATATTAAATTGGGAGTTGATAAATTCCCTAGAGCTTGTTTAGACAAGTGTTAGAGCCTTTAAGGCTCTTTTTTACTGTGAAAAATTAATTAACAACGAAGTAAACTTGATTTACATTAGGTGAGTGTTATATTATTAAATTTCAAATTAATGATTGAAGAAGTAGGATGTACCTTTGGTGTGTTCTACTTTTTTGTTTTAAAGGGTTTACAAAAAATGACGATTTTGATAAAGTTTAAGTAAATATTAATTTTTATTTCCTTTTCAAACGATAGGGTGATGAAAATGTTTTTAATTTTAAATAATGACAATGATACATATTGTGCAGAATGGAGTCATTTTAACTGTTCTGATGCACACGCTTGTTGGAAATCATTACGTGAAATTGAAGGGGACAATGACTATCGTAATGACAATACAAAACTAAAAAAGTTTAGTACAGAACAAGAAGCGATTGATTACATTGAAGATAATAATTTAGTCGATGATGTTAATGATATTGAATTAGTACAAACTAATCCAATTATTAATTTTTGGCACAGATTATGCGATGCATTTCAAAGGCAAAAACAAAACGATGATGATAATATACATCTTATATAATTAAAATAATTTAAATTTTTCTTTAAGGAATTGATTGTGAATGGCAACTAGGGTAGCTCTATTATAGGTCCCTAAATTTAAATTATACCTTTTACTTAAAGCTCTACAATATGTAGGGCTTTAATTGACGGTGTATGTGTCCTACTTTTTTGTTTTAAAAATAAAAAAATGTGCACAGATTCCTTTTAAATAGCTATATTTAAGTGTATTATTACGCCTGCCAGTGGTATAATTTAGGACTTAATAATAAAGAATTCTTTTTTATTAGGCTTTTACGTTAGTATTAGTAAATAAAAAGAGTGGATTTTAATGTTAGTAAACACATAAAAATTTAAATTATGAGTTGTATACTTTTGTATTTTAACTTTTAGTCTTTAGTCCTAGATTTTTATAGTCTAGGATTTTTTTATTGAATGTTTCAATTATGTTTTAGAAAGTGCACACAAAATTATATTAGGTGGTAAAAGGAATTAACCTTTAATTTTGTTGAGAATTATAACTTTTAAAATTATCACTTGTATTGACAAAAGTTATGTTTTTTATAAATAATTTGCAGTATATAAAAGCAAATTTATAAAAAGGAAGTGATATAAATTAAGTGATTTTGAATTAGGCTATAAGAAGGAATTATCAGATAAATTTAATCGATTTAAGTTTGTTCCATTAAAGCTTTTGACACGAGTTAACAAATCTTTAAATGGAGAACTGCATGAAATTATTGATTACCTTGAAGATTATCGAAAAGCATATCAGAAAAATAACTAAATAATAAAAAGTTTTTGATGTTTTGATCATAGCAATTAAGATACTAAAGACAATCAAAGACTTTTAAATTGTATACGATAGGTTCCAATTTTTATGTTCTAAATATTAGTATAGAAGTATGGTTATTGGAATAAAATTGTATTTTAATAACATAAAGAAGCATTTTTACTAGAAGACCTTTTTTGGTTATTTTTCAATGGAAAAAATGAGGAGCGTTAGTGAATATTTAATTTAAAGTAAAGATGAAGAAGTTAGAATTAATCGATATGTAACTGTGGTTAAATACAATATAGTTTTCAAAAATAAGAAGATATATTATAAGATAAAATAGATATTTCACTTTAAATTGAGTAAAAAATTTAATTCAAAAGAAATGTTAAGAATTAAATAATCAAAATTAATTCAGAATTTTT
This sequence comes from Ligilactobacillus sp. LYQ135, assembly GCF_053711055.1. Classification (NCBI taxonomy): domain Bacteria; kingdom Bacillati; phylum Bacillota; class Bacilli; order Lactobacillales; family Lactobacillaceae; genus Ligilactobacillus; species Ligilactobacillus sp. LYQ135. The sequence goes on from NZ_JBSJYT010000003.1 coordinate 16,831, forward strand.
TTCAGAGTACATAGTATTTTATGCAAAAATTTGTTAAAATAAATTGTGTGAAATGAAGCTTCACTTGTTAGCTATAGCTAATTTTTAATAATCCGATAACTGGGATAAGGTTTGTATAATTGAAAAGAAGATAGTCTTTTCAATTAATTTTTTCTGTATAAGAAGTCTGTGACGAAAGTTGCAGACTTTTTGTACTTTTATAGCAGTAGGGAGGATATAAGTGTGATGAAATTAATTGAAGAACAGATTTTACAAAAAGTAATTCAAAAAAGGCCAGCTACAGGCTTTAAAGGAACTTTTGGAAAAGTATTAGTTGTTGGAGGCAATGCCAATATGGGTGGTGCTGCGCTTATGTCTGGCAGTGCTGCAGTTCATGCAGGAGTAGGATTAGTTACAATTGCAACTAGTAAAGAGAATTTAACAGCAATTCATGTCGCTTTACCCGAAGCAATGGCAATTAACTATTGGGATAAAGTTTCATTTGTAGAATCAATTGAAAAGACAGATGTAATTGTTGTAGGACCTGGTTTAGGAACTGATTTGCATGCTCAAGAAATTTTAAAGATAGTTTTATCAAATGTAGGAATACAACAAACTTTGATTATTGATGGTTCAGCAATAACAATGATTGCTGAAAATCATGACTTATTGGAAATTTTGCCTAAAAGTAATTTAATTTTTACTCCACATCAAATGGAGTGGCAACGACTAAGCCGCATTAAAATTGTTGATCAAGAAAATATTCAATTAAATCAGCAAGTGCAACAAAGTTTAAATGCAACCGTCATTTTGAAGAAACATCATACACAAATATACTTTAAAAATAAAGAAGTGTTTAAACTTACAATTGGTGGTCCTTATATGGCTACTGGCGGAATGGGAGATACTTTAACAGGAATTTTAGCAGCCTTTATTGCTCAATTTAAAACGAAAGATACAAATGAAGCAATTCAGGCGGCTGTTTATACTCATAGTAAAATAGCTGATGAATTATCAAGTAAAAAATATGTAGTTTTACCAAGTGACATTATTAATAATCTTCAACCTTTTATGCGTAAACAAATTAAAGATTAAAAAATGGATGACATAAATATTGTCATCCATTTTTTAATCCATTAATTTCAGTTGGAGAAAGCAAACGATATTCTCCAGGATTTAATTGCGGATCAAGTATTAAACTTCCTATTGAAATTCGTTTTAAAGTCAATACTTTCATGTTGCAAGCAGCAAACATTCTTTTAACTTGATGATATTTTCCTTCAGTAATAGTAACCTCAATAAAGCTTTGTTGAAGTTTTTCATCAACCTGAATGATTTTAAGGATCGCAGGTTGGCAATGTGTTTTATCTTTTAATACAATGCCATCTTTAAAGGCATCAACTGTATTTGAAGTTACAATTCCACTAATTTTTGCTTGATATGTTTTAGAAACATGTTTTTTAGGAGCTAATAGTTGATGGGCTAATTGACCGTCATTAGTAAGAAGTAAAAGGCCAGTAGTATCTTTATCTAAGCGTCCAACTGGTGCTAATTTTTTAATGCGATCTGCTGGAGCAATTAAATCTAAAACAGTTTGTTGTTGTTCATCAAAAGTGGCAGTGATGACTCCTTGCGGTTTGTATAACATTAAGTATTTAGTAATTTCAAGATTAATTTTTTGATCATGAACCCTTAAAACATCCGTTGAGGGATCAATTTGTTTCTTACCATTTTTAACGATTGTATCATTAATTTTAACTGCTTTTTGTTTAATTAATTTTTTTATTTCAGAACGACTTCCAAAATTTACATTACTTAAAAATTTATCGATTCGCATAATATTTCCTCAAAAAAATTGATACTTTAAGTATACAAAAAAACAAGGTATGACAAAAGCATTAAAATAAGCCTGTGACATAAGTCGCAGGCTTTGAGAAGTTAATTTTATTTAATTAGTTCATAAATTCCTTGTGCATAGATTGCAGCAGCACGGATTAAATCATCAACTGGAATAAATTCGTTTGCTTGATGCATTGTATCAGGAACACCAGGGAACATTGCACCAAAGGCAACACCACGTTTCATTAAACGACCATATGTTCCACCACCAACAACTTGACCGTGAGCATCTTCACCAGTTTGTTCACGATATACATTCAAGAGAGTCTTAACCAATGGATCATCTTCAGAAACATAGTGTGGAACCATTCCGCCTTCATGTTGGACGAATGTTGCATGGTATTCATCAGCAGTTGAGTTAAGTCCTTTATTAATGTATTCTGGATCAGTACCTTTTGGATAACGGAAGTTTAATGTGATTGAACCACCATTTTCTTCATCAAATTTAAAAATCCCAGCGTTCATTGTTAAATCACCCATAACATCATCTGTATAAGCAATATCAAAGTTATTTAAACGTGAGTCTAGGTGTAATTTTTCAGCTGAAAATGCAATGAAATTTTTAGCTCCATTTTCAAAATCAAATTGATTTAAGAATAATGCAAGGTATGTACCAGCATTAATTCCACGTTTTGGTTCTTGAGCGTGAGCAGCTTTACCAATTACATGAATGTATAATTGACCATCACGAACATCAGCTTCACCAACAACTGGATTTTCAGCGATAAATTCATCAAATTTTTTAATCATTTCATCATAGCTATCTGCTTTAATCCAAGCTTCAGCATCACGTGGAACCATGTTTTCACGTAATCCAGAATCAAATTTAACAAGTTCATATTTGCCACCATTAGTTGGAGCAAATTTAGCGTCAAAAGTTACATTTCCTTTTTCACCATTAATAATAGGGAAGAAGGCATCTGGTGAGAATCCAAAATCTGGTTCAGGCATGTTTTTAAAGTAATAATCCATTCCACGCCATGAACTTTCTTCATCAGTACCTAGGATAAAGGCTACTTTTTTACTTACAGGTAAGCCTAAATCTTTAATGATCTTTAAGCCATAGTATGCTGCCATGCTAGGACCTTTATCATCTGAAGCACCCCGAGCATATAAACGGCCATCTTTAATTACAGGATCAAATGGATCAGTATTCCAGCCATTGCCCGCAGGCATAACATCAACGTGAGCTAAGATTCCTAAAGTTTCATCGCCATCTCCGAATGAAATTTCCCCAGCCATGCCATCGATGTTTGTAGTTTTAAAGCCATCCCGATCTGCGATGCTTAAAAATTGATCTAAGCCAGCTTTAGGACCTGGTCCTAAAGGTGCATCCTTTGTTTTTTTGCTTTCATCACGAACACTTTCAATGCGTAACATTGATTTTAAATCTGCTAAAAGATCGTCACGCCGACTTTCAGCTTCTTTTTTCCAATCAATAGCCATAATGTAGCCTCCTTAATGTTAATAATTTAATATTATCACATTGGAAATGACAAAGAAAAGTTTAATTACAATTTCATTTTTTTAATCTGATTTATGTTATAATTTTACAGGAAAATATGTTAGAAAGAAGGCATTAAATGACGAACACATTTGGTGTTGTACTAGTATACATCGTATTTGTGATTTTAACAGTTTACAATATACGGGTTAATTTTAAACTAGCTAAATTACGGATGAACAACGTTGCTCGCGATCCACGAAGTTTATCTGGGGATGAATTAAAAGAAATTAGATCTTTAAATCGTGAAAAAAGAAGATGGATGGTTTTAAGTCAAATTTTATTTTTTAGTTCATTGCTGTTAATTTTTAATGGATCAATGGGAATATTAGGCTTTTTCCTTGATCTTTACTCAATCGCAGGAATTGTTTCAAGCAAAATTGACTTAAATGCAATTGAACTTCTTATTAAAAGCAACTCATAAAAAAATCTGTGACGTAAAAGTCACAGATTTTTTATTTATAACGTTGCGCCTTTAATTGGTCAGCTTGAGTGCGCGTAATATGATTTAATTCAACTAATTTATCTTCAATTTGATCTAAAAGAAAATTACGATCTGCAATGCTGTCAACAAAGTCATATTTATCGCCATCAATAATGATTAAAGGTGATTTACCAGTTTTTTTGTACCAATCTAACCATCGATCATAATATTTCAATAAATTTTGATAATATTCAGGTAAGGTAGGATCAGATTCAACTTGTTCATAATCACGTCCACGTTTCTTGATTCGTTTTAACATCGTTTCATATGAAACCTTGATAAAAATCATGAGATCTTTTGAATCAACGCCACTTGCATATTGAAGTTCATCTAACATATTTTGTAATAGTTCTTGATAAGTTGAGTATTCAACTGCAGTTGCATTTCCCATATCGGTATTCATTTTCATAAACAACGCATCTTCATAAATTGAACGATCTAAGATGTTATTAGCTTCTTTTTTTGCTTCTTTGATCATTCTAAAACGGCGATTTACAAAAAAAGTTTGTAGTAGGTAAGTATAAGGGTTAGTAGCATCTTGATCGCCTGCAGCACGTTTTTTAGCAGCAATTTCATTTCCCTTATAGAATAGTGGTAGAACCGGATTATCTTCAACTGGTTCAAAAAAAGCTTGTGATCCTAATTCTTTAGATAATATTTCAGTCATTGTTGATTTTCCAGAACCAATAATTCCAGCTAGTGTAATCATGATAATTTCTCCTTTAGTTAAAGCATCATTTGTAATTTTACATTTTAAAAAGTGATAAATCAATTTTAAAAGAGAGATAAGTTGCAATCTATTGTAAAATTTGGTAATATCTTTTAGAAATTCATGATAAGGAAGTGCTCGATATGGAAAAGAAATTTAAGGTTGGCGATAGCGTATTATGCAAAGCTTTCGGACCATTAAAGCATAATTTTACTGGTAAAGTTGAAAAAATTTACGAAAACTCAGCTTTAGTTCGTCTAGATCAATATGATCCAGAAGATAAAATTGCGGTGGGAGATTTACATAACCAAGCAATTGTACGGTTAAAAGAAATGAAACATTATAAAGATGGCATGGAAATTGAACTCGCTAAGGTTAAGAAAAGTGAAACGAATTCAAGTAATGCAGCAACAAATGCTGAAAATGATGATGTAAGCACAGAAAAATAATTAAATATTAATTAACATTTTAGGGAAATTTATGCTATACTATTACTCAAAGATGCGGGTGTAGTTTAGTGGTAAAACCCCAGCTTCCCAAGCTGGTGTCGCGAGTTCGATTCTCGTCATCCGCTTGGAATTTTATTCAATCATAGAAACTAGTAGGTCTTGGAATATCACAGCGAGTTCGGGATGATGGAAGCCGGATATAGGAATGGACTGAATCGCACTTCTTAGAATAACTAATTTAATAATTTAAGTGGATTACTGTTTAATCAATTAGAGTGGTACCGCGGGATAACTCGTCTCTTACATTTTTTGTAAGGGACTTTTTTTATTTATCAAGGAGGAATTATTATGGATTATAAGCAAAATGTAGCTCAAGCGATATTTGATGTTGTCGGTGATGATTTAACATTGGATCAAATTGTTGACAAAATTGAAGTTCCTAAAAATTTAAAAATGGGAGATTATGCATTCCCAGCATTTTTATTAGCTAAAACAATGCGTAAAGCACCCCAAATCATTGCACAAGAAATTGTTGAAAAAGTTGATCAAGATGGTTTTGAAAAAGTTGAAGCTGCTGGTCCTTATGTAAATTTCTTTTTAGATAAGCAAAAAGTTGGTGGCGAAATTATCCAACAAGTGTTAGATCAAAAAGAACACTATGGTGATTTGAATTTAGGTAATGAAGGTAATGTAACAATTGATATGTCTTCACCTAATATTGCTAAACCAATGTCAATGGGACATTTACGTTCAACTGTAATTGGTAATTCCTTGGCTGAACTATTGAAGAAAACAAATTACAAGCCAATCAAAATTAACCACTTAGGAGATTGGGGAACTCAATTTGGGAAATTAATTGAGGCATATAAACTTTGGGGAAACGAAGAAGATGTAAAGAAAGATCCAATTAATACATTATTGAAATATTATGTGCGTTTCCACGAAGAAGATCAAGAAAATCCTCAATTAGATGATGAGGCACGTGCTTGGTTTAAAAAACTTGAAGAAGGCGATGAAGAAGCTACTCGTCTTTGGAAATGGTTCCGTGAAGAATCTTTAAACTTTTTCATGGGAATTTATAAACGGTTAGGAATTACCTTTGATTCATATAATGGAGAAGCTTTTTACAATGATAAAATGCAAGCAGTTATTGATGAATTAAAGGAAAAAGGATTATTAAAGGAAAGTCACGGTGCAGAAATTGTAGACTTGTCAAAATATAATTTAAATCCAGCTTTAATTCAAAAATCAGATGGATCAAGTTTATATATTACACGTGACTTAGCAGCTGCAATTTATCGGAAAAAGACATATAACTTTGTTCAATCATTATATGTAATGGGAAATGAACAATCAAATCACTTCCATCAATTAGTCGCTGTTTTAAAGGAAATGGGCTATGATTGGGCAAAAGACATGCACCACGTTGCTTTTGGATTAATTACATCAGGTGGTAAAAAATTATCAACACGGCGTGGAAACATCATTTTATTAGAAGAAGTTTTAGATGATGCGGTTAAATTAGCTCAGGAACAAATTGAAGAAAAGAATCCTTCACTTGAAAACAAAGCAGAAGTTGCTAATGAAGTTGGTGTCGGTGCTGTTGTTTTCCATGATTTGAAAAATGATCGGATGAATCAATTTGATTTTGACCTAGAAGAAGTGGTTCGTTTTGAAGGTGAAACCGGACCATATGTTCAATATTCACACGCACGTGCAATGAGTATTTTAAGGAAAGCGGGCATTACAGAAGAAACTGAATTACAAGTTTCAGGATTAAAAGATCCAGATGCATGGGAGACAGAAAGATTAATTGGTGATTTCTCAATGAATATTCAACGTGCAGTTAAAGAATATGAACCATCAATAATTGCTAAATATGCAATTCACTTGGCAAAGGCATTTAACAAATATTATGCACATACTAAAATTTTAGTAGATGATGGTCAAAAGAATGAACGGTTAGCATTAGTTCAAAGTGTTGCAATCGTGTTGAAAGAAGCACTTCGTTTATTAGGTGTTAAAGCTCCAGATGAAATGTAGAATAACAGAATAATAATTTTAAAAAGAGGATGTGAGGTTAATTGCACATTCTCTTTTTAATTTGCGTAAAAAATTTTGATTATAATTCATTATGGTAAAATTGATTAACATCCTGTACAATATAGATTTAAAAAGGATAAAGGAGTATAGTTAATGGGATTTAAAAAGAAGATGAATTTTTTAATGCAGCGTACAGGATTAAGTTACTCGCAACTAAAAGAAATTGCAGAAAGAAGCAAATATTATCACTTTGATGCGCGTTTAGAATGTAGTATTTCTCAAAGTGAGTTAAGAAGATATAAATTTTTTGTTATTAATAACACAGGAGTTTTAATTTTTCCTGTAACTACACTTAGTGGCACTCAGTGGCGAGTGATATATGACAATAGTAGTTATTTTCCACACTATTCAAATTATTTACTGCAAAGTGGTTCTTTTGAAAAAGGATATGTTTGTCGAACCACTGATTTAATTGCAATTTCAACCAAGGATGTTTCTTTTTTAAAAAAGCATAGTTTTAAATTTCATGAATTCATGGAACAATCGATTCATTCTTTTTTAGATTGTATTATTAATCAGCAAATTGTTTGCACAAATGTAACTATTTCGGAACGAATAAAAAATATTATCTTTTACTTGGCGAAACAGTATGGACATCCAATTTCTGCAAAAGAAATTGCATTACATGTTCGTCATTGTGATTTAGAATCATTAGCAATTGCAACTAATCAAGCAATTGTAAATTCGATTAATGATTTAAAGAAAAAGAAAATTGCTCGAATTAAATGGAAGAGTATAATATTAAAGCGGGAATACCTTGACAAAAGGCAAAGCGAAATTTAGGTAGAAGGACGTTTAGTGAATGAAAAATTCAGAAATAAAAGAATGGCTACTGAACAAGTGGCAAATTTTTTGGCATTGGTTTAAAGCTAAATGGCATCGATATCAAATTTGGAAATGGCTTTTAATTGTTTTTTTATCAGTCTTTTTAGTAGTTAGTATACGTCTAGTATACATTGCTAAAACTTCTAATGTCGATCAACTAAAAGCAAGATTACAACAAGCCACTTTAGTATATGATTCTTCTGGTAAAAAAGCGGGGTCTTTATATTCACAAAAAGGGACATGGGTACCTTTATCTAAAATTTCTAAAAATGTTCCTGATGCGGTTTTATCAACTGAAGATCGTAATTTTTATCATGAATATGGATTTTCAATTAAAGGAATTGCAAGGGCTGGAGTTTTACTTGTACGAAATCGAATTTTAGGTCAAGATACAATTAGTGGAGGCGGAAGCACAATTACTCAACAATTAGTAAAAAATGCTTTCTTATCCCAAGAACAAACTTTTTCAAGAAAAGCAAAAGAAATTTTTATTGCAATGCAAGTTGAAAATACATATAGTAAAAATGAAATTTTGACGATGTATTTAAACAATGCATATTTTGGAAATGGAGTTTGGGGAGTTCAAGATGCTGCTAAACGTTATTTCGGAGTTTCAGCGTCACAATTAACAGTTCCTCAAGCAGCAACTTTAGCTGGAATGTTGACGAATCCAAGTGGCTTTAATCCTACTGATCATCCAGAAGCATCTAAAAAGAGAAGAAATTTAGTATTGCAGATGATGTATGAAAACAAGAAGATTTCTAAATCGGAAATGGAAACTTATCAACAAACACCAATGGTGACTCATAATACTTATAATTATGAGTCAGGTTACAATTATCCATATTATTTTGATGCAGTTATCAATGAAGCAATTAATGAGTATGATCTATCTGAAAAAGAAATTATGAACGGTGGATATAAAATCTATACTTCATTAGATCAAAGTCAACAAAAAGTAATGCAACAAGCATTTGCTAATCCAAACTTGTTCCCAGCAGCACAAGTAGATGGTACTCAAGCTCAAGCGTCTTCAATTGCAATTGATCCTGATAATGGTGGAGTAACTGCATTGGTAGGTGGGCGTTCTGGGACACATGTTTTTCGTGGATATAATCGTGCTACTCAATTAGTGCGTTCACCTGGCTCAACCATTAAGCCATTAGCTGTTTATACTCCAGCACTTGAAAATGGCTATCATTATGATTCAATGGTAGAAGATAAATTACAATCATATGGTTCAAACAAATATACTCCACATAACTGGAATAATGTATATCAAGGAAAAATTCCAATGTATGAAGCCCTTGCATTAAGTAAAAATACTTCTGCTGTATGGCTACTTAATAAGATTGGAGTTCAAAAAGGATATGATTCTGTTGAGAAATTTGGAATTAAACTTTCAAAATCTGATGACAATTTAAGTTTAGCATTAGGTGGATTGAAAAAGGGAGTTTCTCCATATCAAATTGCAAGTGCTTATACTGCATTTGCCAACAACGGTGTTCGCTATGAACCACATTTGATTACTAAAATTGAAGATCCTTCTGGTAAAGTGATCGTTGATAATACTAAAATTAAGCATAAACGCGTAATGTCAAAGAAAGTTGCTAAAGAAATGACAAGTATGATGATTGATGTTTATACACAAGGTACAGGGGTAAGTGCTAAACCAAGTGGTTATACAATTGCAGGTAAAACAGGTTCTACTCAAAGTACTGATGACATTAATCAAAATGGAAATGCTGAAGATGATCATTGGTTTGTAGGATATACTCCCGATGTAGTCGTAGCTACTTGGATGGGGTATGATTCAGATAAATACAGTTTAAGTGAATATGGTGCTGATGAAGGTGCCGGATTATTTAAAACTGAAATGGAAGGGATCATTCCGACGACTAAACAAACTTCCTTTAATGTTCAAGCGGCTTCTACACTTGCAAATAAAGCAAGCCAGTCAAGTTCATCTTCATCAAGTAGTACAACAAATGATTTTTGGAGTAATGTTGTTGAAGCTGGAAAAAATTTCGGAAATGCTGTCCAAGAAAAAGCAAATGAATTTAAGCAACAGTTAAAAGGATTATTCAATTAATAATTAAGGAATAGAGGGCGATAAAATGGCGAAACAAATTTTTGACTATAAAGTTGATGAAAATATGGATTTATTTGCATTGATTAAAACAGCTGATGTTCGGATTGCCAAAAATGGGTCGAAATTCATCTCATTTGTATTTTGTGATCAGTCAGGTGAAATTGCAGCAAAATTCTGGGATGCTTCAGATCAAGATATTCAAAACTTTACTGAAGGAAAAGTAGTTCATATTAATGGAAAGCGAGAAAACTATCAAAATAATCCACAAATTAAAATTTTTAATTTGCACTTACCTCATGAAGATGAACCCAATAATCCACTTGATTTTATTCAAAAAGCTCCAGAAGATACTAAGCAAATGGAAAAAGAATTTAATGAGTTTTTTATTCAAATTCAAAATCCAACCTGGAATAAAATCGTGCACTACTTAATTAAAAAGTATCATGATAGTTTCTTTAATTTTCCAGCTGCTAAAAAGAATCATCATGCATTTGCCGGTGGTTTAGCTTATCATACCTTATCAATTTTACGGTTAGCCAAAACGGTTGCTAATGAATATGATATAATTGATCGTTCATTATTGTATGCAGGAGCAATTTTGCATGATTTAGGTAAGACCATTGAGCTTTCAGGACCAATTGCAACCAAATATACACTAGAAGGAAATCTAATTGGTCACATTGTATTAATTGATGAACAAATTGTAAAAGCATGCCAAGAGTTAAGAATTGATGAACAGGCTGAGGATACAATTTTATTACGCCATATGATTCTTGCACATCATGGCTTATTAGAATATGGTTCCCCAGTTCAACCTCATATTGTGGAAGCTGAAGTGCTACATCATTTGGATGATTTAGATGCCTCAATTCAAATGATGAAGGGAGCCTTGGAACATACTGAAAATGGCGAATTTTCCGAACGGATCTTTGGATTAGATGGACGTAATTTTTATAAACCAGAAAAATGATCTGATAAATTTAGAATAAAAGACCGTAATTGACTTACGGTCTTTTTGATTTAGACAAAAACAAAGTGTAATAAAGGACATTAAAAAAGACTATAACTTGTGTTACAGTCTTTTTGAAATTTATTAATAAATTAATTTGCAGAACTACTTTCTGCTATTGAACTAGCATTTGATGATTCAGCAGCACTTGATGATTGTGAAGTAGCAGAACTTTCAGTTGAAGAATTTTCTGCAGTAGTGCCAGTTGTAGTTGATGATGTTGAAGTATAGTTTGCTAAGATGTTTTGTAAATCTTTATCTTTAATTGAAACATCACCATTCTTCAATACCTTAGAAATTACATTCTGTAAGGTTGTTGAGTTGTTCATTTCTTCATCAATTATTTGATTCTTCAATTCTTTAGTATGATCTTTCATCTTACCTTTTCCAGGATTCTTGATGCAGTAAATGATTTGGTAACCATAGTCAGTTTTAACAGGTGTTTCTGTAAATTGACCAGTTTTTAACTTGAAAGCGGCTTTCTTGAATGCACTGTCTAATTGAGTATCAGTATTATCAAATGCAGGTAATTTTCCGCCACTATCCTTAGTACTTTCATCAGTTGAATATTTTTTAGCTAACTTTTTAAAGTTACTGTAACTGCCATCTTCTTTAAGTTTATTAATAATATCTTGAGCTTCAGATTCTTTTGAAACTAAGATATGAGCAACTGTGATTTTAGGTTCATATGATTTCCATTGTTCTTTTAACATTTTGTTTGTAATCTTAGTATTAGCGATTACAGCTTGACGAAGTAATAAGTTAGAACGAATTTGTTTCTTTAATGATGAAGGTGTTAACCCATTTTGTTCCAATGCACTTGAGAATGAAGAACCATATTGGCTTTTAAGTTCATTATATTGTTTATTAACTTCTTTTTTAGAAACTTTGCTACCGTAGTCTTTTTCTAAAACTTTATCTAAGATCATTTGTTGTAAAACTTGCTTACCACTTTGTGTTTGCTTCATTTGGTCATAATATTCACTTTCAGTGATTTTACCACCAGAAGTAGTTGCAACTGTTTTTGAGCAAGCAGCTAAACTAAATGTCATTAAAACTCCTAAAGCTGCAACTAGCAGTTTTTTCATTTTTTTCATGAGAAATAAACACATCCATTCTATTTTTTTAAATAACAGTTATAACTATAACATAAAGAATTTTAAGCGTCATAAAATTCTGAGAAAATTCATAGATTGTTACGTTTTTGTTCTACTCATGATCTAAATCTTTTTTAATATTTTCCACAATTGGATTAATATTATTTGTATAGTTAGTGATATCATTGCTTAAATCAGAAAAATCTTCTTTGGCATCACTAAATGTTTTTTTAGCTTGAGTAATTTTATCCTTTAAAGTAAAAGATTTATCAATTACATCATCAACAGAGTTATTTAAACGACTCACATCAATTGAATATTTGATAAGTGCATCTAAAATTTGATCTTTCTTTAAATAAGCAATTCCTGCTAATGTTCCTGATACAAGTAAGAAACGAAAAAGAAATTTTTTCATGTTATTCCTCCAAATTATTTTTGATTTTAGAAGCAATTTCATTTAATTGCGCTTGAGTATATTTGCTAGAGTTATCAGTAAATTTTATTGCAAAATCATCTGAATCACGTGTAAACCGTGGAATGAAATGAATATGTGAGTGAAATACAGATTGATATGCGACTTCACCATTATTATTAACAATATTTAATCCTTTAGTTTTAGGATTTGCTTTTTGCACTGCACGCGCCATCATCGGAATTTTGGCAAGTACTTTTTGAGCAAGTTGATCATCATATTCAAAAATATTTGCAACGTGCTTTTTTGGAACCATTAAAGTATGACCTGGAGTTGTTTGAGAAATATCGAGAAACGCAACTACATCGTCGTCTTCATATACTTTTATGCTAGGAATTTCACCATTAATAATTTTACAAAAAATGCAATCAGTTGCCATAATTATCCTTCTTTCAATATATATTTCACTTTCCAGTATAACTAAACATGGTATAATTTTCACTAACAATAATGTGAAAGGAATAAGAGGATGACATTAAAAATTAGTCATTTAGTTGGGGGATACTCTCAAATTCCCGTTTTAAAAGATATTTCATTTGAAGTAAAACCACATGAATTAGTGGGGTTAATTGGATTAAATGGGGCAGGTAAGTCAACTACGATTAAACATATTATTGGTTTATTAGAACCCCAAAAAGGCACAATTACAATTGATGGAAAAAGTTTATTAGCTGATCCGCAATTTTATAAATCAAAATTAGTATATATACCAGAAACTCCAATTTTATATGATGAATTAACATTAAAAGAACATTTAGAATTAACAATTATGGCATATCAATTAGATGAGAAAAAAGCGTGGGAAAAAGCCAAGCGGTTATTAAAAATGTTTCGTCTTGATAAAAAGTTAGATTGGTTTCCAGCTAATTTTTCAAAGGGGATGCGGCAAAAAGTAATGATTATTACTGCATTTATGACAGATGCAGAGGTATTTATTATTGATGAACCATTTTATGGATTAGATCCACTTGCAATTAATGATTTGATTTCATTAATTACAGAAGTAAAAAATCAAGGAGCTGCAGTCTTAATGTCAACTCACGTATTAAGTACAGCAGAACAAGTTTGTGATCGGTTTGTAATGATTAATAACGGGAAGGTAAAAGCTCAAGGAAATCTAGAACAATTAAAGCAGCAAGCTTCTAATGAAAATGCAAGTTTATCTGATATTTATTTAGGGATGACTCAGGAGGAAAATCACAATGGCTAAACTGTGGAATCAACGACTAAATCAATATCAAAAAAAAATACTAAGGTATTTACGATATGTATTTAATGATCATTTTATAATTGCGCTATTTTTTATTTTTGGAGCAATTTGTTATGGGTATGTTAAGTTAATTGATAATTATATTCAGCCACAGACATTTTTAGACAGTTTAATTGCAATTGTTATTTTGTTAATTATTCTTCAAATTGGCAAGTTTGCAACGTTGTTAAAACAACCTGATATTGTTTTTTTATTACCTAATGATTATCGAATTGATGAATACTTAAAAAAAGCGGTTCATCATGGCATGATTGTTAATGGAATTATTCAAAGCATCTTAACACTTTTCTTAGTTCCATTTTTAGTTAAGATTCTTGATTTTACCTTATTTGGTTGGATTGTCATTTTAGTAAGTCAGGTTTTATTTAAAAGTGGAGAGTTAATTTTAGATAAGGTAGAATTATTTAATGAGGATTTAAAAAAAGTATTTTTAACGATTAAATTCTTATTTCCATCGCTTGGAATCATTTGTGGAACTTTAATAAACCCAATATTAGATGGATGTATTGCAGTAATTTATTTATTAAGTATTAGTTGTTTACAAAATAAATGGCAACAAAAACACGTTTTCAAATGGAAAAGTGCAGTTGAACTTGAGGAAAAAAGAATGATGAAAATTTATAAGTTCTTTAGTTTATTTACAGATGTTCCTGAAGTCCAACAAACGATTAAAAGAAGAAAATATATGGATATGCTTTTGCCTAGATATAAATCTGATAAAAAACAAACATATATATTTTTATATTGGCGAGGATTTTGGCGGAGTCCAGAATATAGTAGTTTATTTATTCGATTGACAGTTATAGGTGGACTTTTAATTGGGCTTACAAAGATTAAGTGGCTAGTTGTTTTAGTTGCATGTTTATTTGTTTATTTGACGGGATTTCAATTAATTCCATTAGCAGAACAATATTATGACAATGTTTTTACGCATTTATATCCTATTAGTTTAAATTTGCAACAACAAGCGTTTAAAAAAATGCTGATTAATCTTGAATTAATTCAAATTATTACATTTGTAATTATCCTTTTTTTCATGAGTCATTCATTTATTACGACTTTATTTTTTGCCGGAAGTTCACTTTTAATAGTGTGGATTTTGAGTGGACAAATCTTAAAAAAGAGAATGATAAAAATGGCTTGACAGTTTTTTATTAAATTTGTAGACTTAAATTAGTTATCGATATGTGTAGGAGGAGAGTGGCAATATGAAACCCAATCAAAAAACTGGTTGGCGCATTCTCCCAGTCGATGGTGATACCGGAATGGCATATATGGGTGTAAAAAATGATCGCCGTTTATTTTTAAAACGGAATACTTCACCATTTTTAGCAGCTCTTTCACTAGAAGGAATTACGCCAAAATTAGTTTGGACTAAGCGAATGACTTCAGGTGATATTTTAACTGCTCAAGAATGGATGAGGGGAAGAAACTTACACCGAAATGAAATGGGTGAAAAACGCGTTTCTGCGTTATTATATCGGGTACATCATTCTTCACTTTTGAAGAAAATGTGGCGTCAAGTTGGAGGATTAACAATTACTCCAACTGATTTGTTAGATGAATGTTTTATGCGTTTATCTCCAGATTTGAGAACTCATCCTTTAATTGCTAAGGTGTTAAAAGCTCTTAGAGCGAATATTCCATCACTGGAGCGCTCGAATTACGAAGTATGTCATGGCGATTTAAATCATAAAAACTGGTTATTATCTGATACTGGCAAACTTTACTTAGTTGATTGGGATTCTGCTAAATTAGCCGATCCTGCATTAGATTTAAGTATGCTAATGTGTCAATATGTCCCACGCAATAAGTGGCAAAAATGGTTAATTCAATACTTGCAACAAGAACCAAGTGAAGATTTGAAAAAACGGATAAATTGGTATGCAATGGTGAATTTAATCCAAGTAATTGAGGACCGTCATTCGCGTGGTCGTTTCCATGAAATGAACCAAGACATAATTAAGTTATCTGAGATTGTAGAAAAACAAGATTATTTTGAAATTTAGTAAATATTGCAAATGAGAGGCTAGACAGCAGTCTGAGCCTCTGATTTTTTAGAGAGGAATTTAAAATGAGACTTAGAAACCGTCCTTGGGCTAAGCCATTAATTGAAGAAAATCCGCAATATGTAGTAACAGAACCGGAAAAATTAAAAGGAAATTGGCAAAGCCGCTTTAAAAAAAACGCTCCTTTGTTTATTGAAGTTGGAATGGGGAAGGGGCAATTTATTGTTGAACAAGCTGCGCGCCATCCTGAAAATAACTATATTGGAATAGAATTACAAACCGTAGCAACTGGTTATGCTTTAAAGAAACAATTAGAACGCCAACTTCCTAATTTGCAATTAGTCCGTGCAAATGGGGCGGGATTAACTGAATATTTTGAAGTAAATGAAGTTGATGGGATTTATTTGAATTTTTCTGATCCATGGCCTAAAAAACGTCAAGCTAAACGGAGATTAACTTATCCTACATTCTTGAAGCAATATCAAAGTGTAATGAAGGATAGTGGATACATTGAATTCAAAACTGATAATCGTGGTTTATTTGAGTATTCACTTGTTTCAATGAATAACTTTGGAATGGAATTTGAGCAAGTTTGGCTTGACTTACATCAAAGCGATGATTTAGAAGATAATGTAATGACTGAGTATGAGGAAAAATTCAAAGAAAAAGGTCCAATTTATAAATTAAAAGCACGTTTTAAGGATGTAAAGGAGAAATAGTTATGGAACTTTTACCTAAAATGAGTTTAAATGAATTAGAAAACAAAATTTCAAGTGGAAATTATGTATTATTCTTCACTGCTGACTGGTGTGCTGATTGCCGGTTTATTAAACCAGCAATGCCAGAAATTGAAAAAGAATTTTCTGATTATCATTTTATTAAAATCGATCGTGATGAAAATATCGATTTATGCCAAGAAATGTTTGTAATGGGAATTCCAAGTTTTATTGTTTACAAAGATGGAAAAGAAGTTGCTCGTTTTGTCAATAAGGAGCGTAAAACTAAAAAAGAAGTTGAAAACTTCTTAAATGGGATTAATTAAGGAAGTGATTTTTAGTGTTAATTGCAAGTTATAATCCAGCTAATTTAGGTGATGTATTGATCACAATGATAAAGGCTGATACAAGTAATCAAAGTCATGAAAAAAAAGACAATGTTGTACGCATCTTTGATGAAAAAACAAATGCAACATTAGGATATAATTTTTTTGAGGTTTCAAAAACTTTGTCAGGATTAAATGGTAATGGTCAAATTGAATTAACTCAAGATCAAGTTGATAAATTAAATCAATTATTACAAAAGGTTGGCTTTGATGATTTGTTAACTTTTGATGATGAACCTAAATTTGTAGTTGGTTATGTTGAAAAAATTGAAAATCATCCCGATTCAGATCATTTGCATATTACTCAAACTAAAGTTGACACTGGTAAAGTTTTGCAAATTGTTTGTGGTGCACCTAACATTGAAGCTGGGCAAACAGTTGTAGTTGCTAAGGAAGGTGCAATGATGCCAACAGGAACGATGATTTGGAATGGTAAATTACGTGGTGTAAAAAGTGATGGAATGATTTGCTCTGCACGTGAATTAGGTTTACCAAATGCGCCTCAAAAACGTGGAATTTTAGTTTTACCAGCTGATGAATATCATGCAGGTGAAGAGTTTGATTTTGATAAGGCAGCCACATTATTTACCAAAAATTAATAGTCAAAAAAGTAAGAATATGTGATAAAATGGGCTATGTAGCTGTTTAAACAGTTACAAGCCCAATTTTTTTAGTTAGGATGACAGAATAAATGGAACATTATGATGGGCCAGCTTTCTTTAGACGGAAAACTGTCGAAAAAAAAGCTAAAAAAGAAATTAGAAAACAAGTTACTAAGGCACCTAAAGTTGAATATAGTCACCGGAACTTTCATCCTAGCTATATTCCGCCTTCAGTATTAAACTTTCAAGATAGTAATTTAAAACAAAAGTATCAAGTTTTAATTGATGAGATAAGAAAAGACGATGAAAGTTATCTTTTACTAGATGAAAATACATTTAGTGAAGATATAATTGATTTAGTTCATTACACAATTACTAAAGATGACTCAAATATGATAACTGAATCACCCAAAGTAACCGAAACAATGGATAATCATGATGAGATAGTTGAAAATACATTAGAAATTTCAACTCCAAATAAAGCTGAGTTGCCAAGTGAAAAGCAAATCATTAATGAAATTAATGATACAGAAATTGAAGAAGCCGAAACAACTTCATCTTTAGCAAATCTCTCAGAAGAAATTGAAGAAACTCAAGATCATTTAGAAAATCTGCGAGAAGAAACTCAACAATTTGAACAACAGCAAGCATCACTAAATGAAAGTGAAGAAAATTTCCATCAGCTTGAAAATAATGAAGAAACTCAAGTAGAAGATGAGACACAAGATTTAAGTTCAGTTCATTTACCTGAAGATGAAAACAGAGAAGAAACTTCAAGAGATAGTGAAGTTGAAACAAAGGACTTGGAATCACATGCATTGAGTAAATCTTTGAGTGACATTATGAATGAAGAAAATAATGCTCAGCGAGATTTAAAAATTTTTAGTGAAGCTTCTTCAAATGAAGAAAAAACTAAACCAGAATTGCATGCAACTCAAACTCCAGTTACTTCAGAAATAGAATCCACTTATCAGTTACCACCACTGACGCTATTACCAGAACCAGTCAGTGAAGACAATGAACAAACTGAGGAATGGGCATTAAATCAAGCTGACATTTTAAATGAAACGTTTAAAGCTTTTAATGTTAAAGCTGAAGTGAAAGATTGGACAGTTGGACCAACTGTTACTCAATTCGAAATTACACTTGCTTTAGGAGTTAAGGTAAACAAAATCACGAATTTGGCAGATGACTTAAAGCTAGCTTTAGCTGCTAAAGATATTCGAATTGAAGCTCCAATTGCTGGCAAGAGCAGTGTTGGAATTGAAATTCCAAACAAGTACTCTCGTCCAGTAATGCTTTCAGAAGTATTGAATTCATCTCAATTTAAAAATGAGCAATCTCCACTTACAATTGCTTTAGGGGTTGATTTATTTGGGATTCCTCAAATTACTAATATTCATGATATGCCACATGGATTGATTGCAGGAGCAACTGGTTCAGGTAAATCAGTTTTTATCAATAGTTTGTTAATTTCATTGCTTTATAAGGCAACTCCTCAACAAGTAAAACTATTGTTAATTGATCCAAAAACCGTAGAGTTGGCACCATATGCTGATATTCCACATTTGTTATCTCCAGTAATTTCGGATCCGCAAGCAGCCACTGCTTCATTGAAATGGGCAGTTGATGAAATGAATCAACGTTATGAAAAACTAGCAGCTGCTGGGGTTCGTGATATTGATGCATTTAATAAAAAGGCTGAAGAAACCGGTGAGTATGGGTTACACATGCCATATATTGTCATCATAATTGATGAGTTAGCTGATTTAATGATGACAGCTTCAGCAGAAATTGCAGATTATATTGGACAAATTACTGCCAAGGCACGGGCTTGTGGAATTCATTTGTTAGTTGCAACTCAAAGACCTAGTGTTGATGTAATTACTGGAACAATGAAAAATAATATTCCAACGCGAATTGCATTTATGGTTTCAAGTCAAGTTGATTCACGAACAATTCTTGATTCTGCAGGTGCTGAAAAGTTGCTTGGACGAGGAGATATGTTGTATTTGGGAAATGGTAAGAGTCAACCTAAACGTCTTCAAGGAACTTATATTAATGATGACAAAATTGATGAAATTGTTGAATTTGTTAAAAAACAAGGGCACCCACATTATGCCTTTGATCCAGACAAGTTAAAGAAAAAAGCAATTAGTCAAGAAAATGAAGATGAACTTTTGCCACGCGTCCTAGATTATATTGTTAATGAAGAAAGTACCTCAACATCTAAGTTGCAAAGAATTTTCTCAATTGGGTATAATCGTGCAGCTCGTATTATTGAAGAATTGGAAAAGAAACAGTATATTTCTCCTGCCCGAGGATCAAAACCACGAAAGGTCTTTTTAACACAAGAACAGTTAGACAAAATTCGCGGAGAATAAAATCAATTATTAAATGAAAATAAAATTATGGTAAACTAAATCTAGTAAATTTTAAGAGAGGATTTTTGAAAATGGACATGAACTCAACATACTTTTTTGTTGGAATTAAAGGAACTGGAATGAGTTCTTTAGCTTTAATTTTGCATGATAAAGGATGCAAAGTCATGGGATCTGATATTGACAAGTATACCTTCACTCAACGTGGACTAGAACAAGCAGGAATTAAAATCCTTCCTTTTGATAAAGAAAATATTAAACCAGGAATGATTATTGTTGCTGGAAATGCTTTTGATGATGATCAAGCAGAAATTGCACGGGCAAAAGAACTTGGTTTAAAAGTTTTACGTTATCCTGAACTGGTTGAAATGATTATTGAAGAAACAACTAGTATTGGGGTTGCGGGTGCTCATGGAAAAACAAGTACAACTGGTTTATTAGCACACGTTTTAAGCGGAGTTTCACCAACCAGTTATTTAGTTGGTGATGGTTCTGGGAAAGGTACCCCGGATGCTCGTTTCTTTGTATTTGAAGCAGATGAATATCGCCGTCACTTTGTTGCATATCACCCTGACTATACAATCATGACTAACATTGATTTTGATCATCCAGATTACTTTACTGGAATTGATGATGTTTGTGACGCTTTTGAAACACTTGCAAAACAAACTAAGAAAGGTATTTTTGCATGGGGTGAAGATGAGCATTTAAGAAAGTTAAATGCGAATGTTCCAATTTACTATTATGGCGTTAAAGATGACGATGATTTTATTGCCAAAAACATTAAGCGAACAACTTCAGGTTCAAGCTTTGATGTTTACTACCATGATGAATTTTTAGGGAATTTTGAAACGCATTTATTTGGTGAACACAACATTTTAAATACATTAGCAGTAATTGCAGTAAGTTATTTTGAAGAAATTAATTTAGATGAAATTAAAAAGCAATTATTGACATTTAAAGGCGTTAAAAGACGTTTTACAGAAAAAAAAGTTGCTGACATGGTAATTATTGATGATTATGCACATCATCCTCATGAAATTCGGGCTACTTTAGATGCTGCCCGCCAACAATATCCAGATAAAAAGTTAATTGCAGTTTTCCAACCACATACTTTTACTAGAACAGTTGCATTAATGGATGATTTTGCACAAAGTTTAAATATTGCGGATAAAGTATACTTAACTGATATTTTTGGATCAATTCGTGAAAACAGTGGCAATGTTTCAGCTGCTGATCTTGGCAAAAAAATTACTAAGGGTGGCGAAGTCTTGAAGATGGATGATATGTCACCATTACTTGATTATCATGATGCAGTAGTGATTTTCATGGGTGCAGGTGATATTCAAAAATATGAACGTGTTTATGAACAATTACTAAGTGAATTAAGTTTGAATAACAATTAATTTTATTTTGAAAATTGGTCAAAATATATTGGTTTATGTTATAATTCTTCTTGCAAAATAATAAATTTAAGGAGAGAAATAATGAATAATTTTGATCAACCAACATCCTTGAATTCACAAGGATTGAATAAATTTCTTTCAAAAATGTATGCTTACATGGCAGGAGCAATTGCAGTTTCTGCAATCATGGCACTTATTACTGTACGTTATTTACGGTATACAGTCATTGCAAGTCCAGTAACAATGATTATTTTAGGAGTCATTTCAATTGCAATGGTTTTCTCATTATCATTTAAGCCTGACCGTGCTCCAGGAGTAAGCATTGCAATGCTCTTTATTTATGCAGCAATTGAAGGAGTTTTTCTTTCATCAATTTTAATTGTTTACGCTGCTGAAAGTATTACAATGGCATTTGTTTCAGCTGCAGTTGTTTTTGTAGTTTTAAGTATTTTTGGATTAAATACTAAAAAAGATTTATCGAGAATTGGACGCCAAGCAGTGGCAGCATTATTTGCGTTCTTTATAGTTTCAATAATTAATCTCTTTTTACAAAGTCCAGCAATTCAATATGTATTTTCATACATTGGAGTAATCATTTTTACAATTTTAACTGCTTATGATACTCAACAAATGAAAACAATTTATGTAAAATATGGCGATCAAGTTAATACTACTAACTTAGCTGTAAATGGCGCCTTACAATTATATCTAGACTTTATAAATATGTTCATTTACTTATTACAAATTTTTGGACATAATGATAATAACTAGCTCAGTAATAAAAGCTATGGCTTAGACCATAGCTTTTATTTTTTGAAGATGATTTGTTAAAATATAAGATAGTATTTTAATGTAAAGGAAGACGAAAAATGAATGAGGCAGCCAAAAATTTATTATTGATTGATGGAAATAGTGTTGCATTTCGTGCCTTTTATGGCCTTTATAATAAGGTTGATCACTTCGTTAACCACGAAGGGCTGCATACAAATGCAATTTATAGTTTTAAAATTATGCTAGATAAGTTGCTTAAAGAAATTGAACCAACCAATGTTTTGGTTGCATTTGACGCAGGAAAAAAAACTTTTAGAACCAAAATGTATTCTGATTATAAGGGAGGGCGAGCAAAAACACCCCAAGAATTGTCAGAACAATTCCCATATATTCGTGAACTATTAGCTGATTATGGAATTAAAAGTTATGACTTAAAAGACTATGAAGCTGATGATATTATTGGAACTTTAGCACATGAAGCTGAAGAAAAGGACTTTAAAACTACAATCGTTACAGGAGATCGTGATTTAACTCAACTTGTAACTGACCAAACGACCGTTGAAATTACTAAAAAAGGTGTTAGTGAATTAGAACAATACACACCTAGTTATGTAAAAGAGAAGTTAGGAATTAATCCTGATCAAATTATAGACATGAAAGGTCTTGTAGGAGATAGTTCTGATAATTATCCTGGTGTTCAAAAAATTGGTGAAAAAACAGCGGTTAAATTATTAAAAAAATATGGCTCAATTGAAGGCATTTACGATCATATTGATGAAATGCGCCAATCAAAAATGAAGGAACATTTAATTGAAGATAAAGATAAAGCCTTTTTAAGTAAAGATCTTGCTCAAATTAGAAAAGATGCTCCTCTTAAAGTAACTTTAGCTGATACTAAGTGGACAGGAATTAATGATGAAGAATTAAGATCTTTCTTTAGGAAAATGAACTTTAATCGCTTTTTATCTGAAATGAATAAAAGTGTTGAGAGTAAAGATGAGGTAGCAGGAATTAAAGAAATAAAGTTTACAACCTTAACTGCCAATAATATAGATGAAGTTCCTGAAATTGATGGTAATGCCAGTTTAGGATTTTATTTGGAAATTAATGGGGATAATTATCACACAGCTGAAATTGTAGGATTTGCTTTTGAGATTAATGATCAATATTTTGCATCCAGTGAAGTTAAACTTCTTCAAGAGCAACCACTTAAAAACATTTTAGAGAATCCAATGTTAAAATTAGATGTTTTCAATGCGAAAAGGACTTATGTTGGATTAAATCGCTTAGGAATTACAATGACCGATGCGGATTTTGATTTGCTATTAGTTTCTTACTTGTTAAATAACATTGAAAATAGTAATGATGTAGGTCAAATTGCTCATGAACATCAGTATTTTGATGTGCAAACCGACGAAGAAGTCTATGGAAAAGGAGCCAAGCGAGCAATTCCAAGTGATCAACATATTTTCTTAGATCATCTAACACATAAAGTTTTAGCGATTAAAGATTTAAAAGCAAAATTGATGGCGAAATTAAAAGAACATGAACAAGTAACTTTGTATGAAACCATGGAACGTCCTTTATCAATTGTGCTTGCTCAAATGGAAATTTCGGGAATTAAAGTTGATATTGAACGTTTAAAGGAAATGAAAAGTGAATTTAAAGAACGCTTGTCAGAAATCGAACAACGAATTTATCAAGAAGCAGGTGAAAATTTTAACATTAGTTCACCAAAACAATTAGGGAAGGTTTTATTTGAAAAATTAAAATTACCAGTAATTAAAAAGACCAAAACAGGATACTCAACCGCAGTTAGTGTATTAGAGCAATTACGCGGATTAAGTCCAATTATTGACAATATTTTAATGTATCGCCAACTATCTAAATTACAGTCAACTTATGTTGAAGGCTTATTAAAAGTTGTTCTAGATGATGGGAAAGTGCATACACGTTATACCCAAACATTAACCGCAACGGGTCGATTATCATCAGTTGATCCTAATTTACAAAATATTCCAGTAAGATTAGAAGAAGGGCGTAAAATTAGACAAGCATTTGTTCCTAGTCATCAAGGATGGCAAATTTTTTCATCAGATTATTCTCAAATTGAATTACGTGTTTTAGCACATATTTCTGGCGATCAAAATATGCAAGAAGCATTTAAAACGGGAGCTGATATTCATGCTAATACTGCAATGAAAGTCTTTGGTTTAAGTGATCCAAGTCAAGTAACACCAAATATGCGTAGACAAGCAAAAGCCGTTAACTTTGGAATTGTTTATGGAATTAGTGATTATGGATTAGCACAAAATATTCAAGTTTCACGAAAAAAAGCTAAGCAATTTATTGAGGCATACTTTAAATCATTTCCAGGTGTTCATAAGTACATGACTGGCATCGTTGAATTGGCTAAAAAACAAGGTTATGTAGAAACTTTATTCCACCGGAGAAGATATCTACCAGATATTAATAGTAAAAATTATAATTTGCGGTCATTTGCAGAAAGAACTGCAATGAATTCGCCAATTCAGGGAAGTGCAGCTGATATTATTAAAATTGCAATGATTAACATGCAACAAATGCTAAAAGAACGAAATTTAAAAGCTAAAATGTTATTGCAAGTGCATGATGAGTTAATTTTTGAAGCGCCTAAAGAAGAAATTCCAATTTTAGAAAAAGTAGTGCCTCAAGTCATGGATTCAGCAGTTAAATTAGCAGTTCCGCTAAAAGTTGAAAGTGCAGCTGGGAATACTTGGTTTGATGCGAAAGATTAAGGGGTGATTGGATGCCAGAGTTGCCAGAAGTGGAAACTGTTAAAAGAGGTGTATCTTCACAAGTATTAAACGTTCCAATTAAAAAAATTGTAGTTCGTTATGCTAAAACAATTGTTGGCAGTGAAGATGAGTTTATTAAACAACTAACCGGTAAAAAAATTATTGGAATTGATCGGAGAGGAAAGTATTTACTTTTTCGTTTTTCGGGAAACTTAACAATGGTTTCCCACTTACGTATGGAAGGTAAATACATGATTGAACCTCATGATACGCCAATGGAAAAACATAGTCATGTAATCTTTGAATTAGCAGATGGACGAGACTTACGCTATAATGACACCCGTAAATTTGGACGCATGCAACTTGTTAGGACGGGAGAAGAAAATCAATTATTTGGAATTAAAAAACTTGGAGTAGAACCTTTAAGTAAAGATTTTACAGTTGATTATTTTTATCATAAGTTACAAAAGAAAAAGAAAATGATTAAACCGGCTTTGCTTGATCAAACAGTAGTTACCGGTTTAGGTAATATTTATGTTGATGAAGTTTTATGGATGAGTAAAATTCATCCGCAAACTTTAGCAAGTCATCTAACTAAAAAAGATGTTAAAACTTTACATGATAATATCATTAAAGAATTAAATTTAGCAATTAAGGCTCAAGGAACAACCGTATTTTCATTTAAAAATGCTTATAGTCATGCTGGTCAATTTCAAGATCAATTACATGTTTATCGAAAAACAGGACAACCTTGTGAACGGTGCCAAACTCCAATTGAACGAATTGTAGTTGGCCAAAGAGGTACGCATATTTGTCCAAAGGAGCAAAAAATAAAATAATGACATATGTATTAGGTTTAACCGGAGGAATTGCGTCAGGTAAATCAACAGTAAGTAAAATTTTAAAAGAATTTGGAGCTGTAATTATTGATGGGGATCAAGTTGCGCGGGATCTACAGCAAAAGGACAGTCAAGGATTAAAGGCGATTATAAAAAAATTTGGACAAACATATTTATTGGCAGATGGGCAATTAAATCGGCAGAAGTTAGGAAACTTAGTTTTTAATGATCCGAAAGAATTAAAAAGGCTAAACCAAATTATGTCTCCTTTAATTCATCAAGAAATTTTAAGGCGCTTAAAAGCTGCTAAAAAACAACATGAGAAACTTGTAGTCATTGATATTGCATTATTATTTGAAGGAAAATATGCTCAATACTGTACCAGTACTTTAACAATTGCAACGAGTTTTCAAAATCAATTGAAAAATTTAATGACACGTGATCACTTGACCAAGCAACAAGCGCTTGCAAGAATTGATTCACAAATGAGTACGAATCAAAGAATTAAGCTTTCTGATGAAGTTATTTATAATGATGGTACGGTTGAAGAGCTAAAGCAAAAAATGATAAAATGGTTGTCATCGAAGAATTTGTTGTAAAGAGGTGAGTAGTATGTTATGTCCACAATGTCATAATAATAGTTCACGGGTTGTCGATAGTCGACCTGCTGATAATGGGAATGCAATTCGACGGAGACGTGAATGTGAAAAATGCGGTTATCGCTTTACAACATTTGAACGCATCGAAGTTACACCATTATTAGTAATTAAGAAAAATGGTGCTCGTGAAGAATTTAATCGCGATAAAATTTTACATGGAATTATGCGAGCAGCAGAAAAACGACCAGTGGGAATGGATAAAATTACCAGTATTGTTGATGAAGTTGAACATAAGGTTCGTGCGGTTGGCGGAACTGAAGTATCTAGTCAACTCATTGGAGAATATGTAATGGGCATTCTTGCTGATGTTGATGATGTAGCATATATTCGATTTGCAAGTGTTTATCGTGAATTTAAGGATATGAAGTCATTTGCACAAGAACTAGAAGAACTCATGAAACGCAATGATGAAAGATAATTAAGGAGGAATAGCTTTGATGGGAGTTAAATTATTACCTACTGATTCATTTAAAGTTGTATCCAAAGCAACTCCTGAAGCTTTTCATTTTCAAGCCTTAACACAGTTGTACCAGCCATTTATTGGGTCAACGGGAGTTTCATTATATATGACACTGGCTGCTAAAATTCAGTTAAATGATTTTGATAATTTACCAACATTTACAATTAAACAGTTGCTAATTACATTATCAATTAATTTAAGTCAATTTGAAGAAGCCAAAAAGAAATTAGAAGCAGTTGGATTGATCAAAACATATTGTAAAAATGATCCTGCTAATAAGTTATATTTATATGAACTGATTCCTTGTCTTGATGGAAGAAACTTTTTTGATGATCCCCTTTTAAGTTCAATGTTAATGGAGTATGTAGGGGAGTATGAGTTTACATCATTATTAAGTCAATATGAAGGCAATCGTTGGAATGAAGTTCAGTTTAAGGAAACCACGCATCGATTTAATGAAGTTTTCCAAAATAAAAATACCAATGTAACTAGTGTAAATTTTCAAGTTAAGAAAAGGATTTCCAATGTGTTGAATGCTAATTTGGATTATAAACTCCTTAAGCAATTACTTGAGAAAACGTTTGTTAATGTAAAAGAAGTTTCCTCCAATTTGGCAACTGTAAATACAATTGCAGTAATGTATGGGTTAGATGAATTTCAAATTTTAAGATTACTCGAAGATTCAGTTGATGTAGTTCAAAATACAGTTAACTGGAGAACTTTTAAAAGTCTTGCTGCTAAGCGTTTCGAATTTGAGTTAGTTAATTCTAAATCGACTGGTAAAGAAACTAAGGCAGTTGCTAATCCAAAATTATCTGCAAGTGATCAAGCTTTAGTTGCATCTTGTGAACAATATAGTCCAATGGAATTTTTAAATGCACTTAAAGAAGAACAAGGAAGTTCTATTACTCATGAAGAACGGATTACAATTTCAAGTGCAGTTCAAAATAACCGATTAAATTCAGCGGTAATCAATGTTTTAACGCATTACATGTTAGTAGATCAAGGAATGTCTTCGTTAAATCAAAAATATTTTGAACGAACTGCAAATGATTGGTTAAAAAATCAAATTAAAACGCCTCAACAAGCGATTGAATATGTGCGTCAATGGAAAGAAAAGAAGAAGAAACAATCATTTTCACGAAGTAATAATCGCTATGGTAAACAGACACAGTTTAATGAAAAAATGCCATCGTGGGCAGCTAAATCATCTTCAACTGCAAGTGAAAATACAAGTACACCAAATAAAATCCAAGATATTCAACAATTAATGCAAAAAATTAATGATAAAACTAAGAAAAGAGGTGATCGTTGATGGAAAGCATTAAAGACAGTTTAGGATGTCGCTTTAAAGATCCTAAATTAAGAGCACAATATGATAAGTTATTTGCAGAAGTAATTAAAGATCCAGATGTTGCAAAATTTTTAAAAGAAAATCAAAATAAATTGCCGAGACGCAATATTGAAACTGGATTTAGCAAATTATATGAGTATGTTACTGTTCGCGATAAAATTAAAAACGGACAAAAAACATTTTTACCAGGTTATGCTCCCAAATTAATTGTCAGCGATCATCATATTGAAGTTACGTATGAAGCAACTCAAAAATTAATTAATCAGCAAAAACGCCAAAAGCGATTATCATTGGTCAAAATGATTAATTTGCCTAAAAGTTTGCATAATGCTCAAATTGAAGATTACGATATTCAAGGAAGAGAAATTTCCTTGCAAGCGGCACTGACATTTATTGATGAATGTATTGATTATAAGACGACTAATCAATTCCCTAAGGGGTTGTATTTATCTGGTAGTTTGGGAGTAGGCAAAACATATTTGCTTGCAGCGATTGCCAATAAGTTAGCTGAAAATGATATCCAATCATTATTGATTCATTTTCCAACATTTAGCGTGGAAATGATGGGAGCAATCAGAGATCAAAATACAACTGAATTTACTAACAAAGTAAAAAAAGTGCCCATATTAATGATTGATGATATTGGAGCAAATCGGTTAACAAGTTGGATGCGCGATGATGTTTTAGGAATTATTTTAGAATACCGAATGCAAAATGAATTGCCTACTTTATTTAGTTCGAATTATTCAATGGAAGAATTGCAGTCTCAGTATTTATCGACGAATAATAAAGGTGATGTAGAGCCTCTTAAAGCAATGCGAATAATGGAACGAATTAAATTTTTAGCAACGGAATATAAAATGGTTGGACCTAATCGGCGAAATCCAGAAAATTAAAATTTTTCTTGTCAAATATGAAAATTCATGTTTTAATGTAATCAAGAAAGACAAACGGCTCGTTAACAGCAGGGAAAGAGGTCGTGACTGAAAGCCTCTTAATTAGCGAACTTACCACTTTCAATTTTTCCTATTAATCATAGGCGATTCGTTTCGTTATCAACGACTAGAGAGGATTTAATCCTGAAAATTGGGTGGAACCACGTTAACGCACGTCCCATACACTTTTGTGTATGGGACGTTTTTGTTTGTTGTAAAGTTTGGAGGAATTAGTTATGGCAGAAGTAAAAATCACATTTCCTGATGGTTCAGTTAAAACATTTGAACAAGGTGTAACAGTTGAAGAAATTGCTAAATCAATTAGTATTAGTTTAGCTAAGAAAGCTGTTGCAGGTAAATTTAATGATCAATTAGTTGATTACCATCAAGCATTAAATGAAGATGGTTCAATTGAAATTATTACTAAAGATTCCGCAGAAGGTTTAGTGGTACTTTGGAATACAGCAGCTCAAGTATTAAAGCATGCCTTACATAATTTATATCCTGAAATGAAGTTTGGTGAAAGTAATGCAATTGAACATGGTTTCTTCTTAGATACAGATAATGAAGAAGGTCAAGTTTCAGAAGATGATTTTGAAAAGATCACTGCAGAAATGAACAAACTCATTAAGCAAAACATTGCAATTGAAAAAATTACAGTTCCAGTAACTGAAGCTTTAGAACTTGTAGATGAAGACCAATACCAAGTAGAATTAATTAAGGAAAATGAACATGATGGTCAAGTTGAAATGTACCAACAAGGTAATTTTAAATATTTGGCTGATGTTCAATTAGCATCAACAGGAATGGTTAAAGTTTATAAGATTTTATCGGTAGCTGGTGCATATTGGAAAGGCGCTTCAAGTAACCCAATGTTACAACGAATTTATGGAACTGCATTTTATAAACAAAAGGATATGGATGCAGATGATATTCGGCGCAAAGAAGCTCGTGAACGTGATCACCGCGTAATTGGAAATAACTTAGATTTATTCTTTGTTGATCCAAAGGTGGGGGCTGGCTTACCATACTGGATGCCAAAAGGTTCAACAATTAGACGAACAATTGAACGTTACATTATTGATAAAGAAGTTGCAGATGGTTATGAACATGTTTATACACCAGTATTGATGAATTTAGACGTTTATAAACAATCTGGACATT
Organism: Ligilactobacillus sp. LYQ135; assembly: GCF_053711055.1. Taxonomy (NCBI): domain Bacteria; kingdom Bacillati; phylum Bacillota; class Bacilli; order Lactobacillales; family Lactobacillaceae; genus Ligilactobacillus; species Ligilactobacillus sp. LYQ135. The sequence goes on from NZ_JBSJYT010000003.1 coordinate 47,182, forward strand.
GGGATCACTATCATGAAGATATGTTCCCACCAATGGATATGGGTGAAGGTGAATTACTTGAATTACGTCCAATGAACTGCCCATCACATATTCAAATTTATAAGCATCATAAACGCTCATATCGGGAATTACCATTACGAATCGCTGAAATTGGAATGATGCACCGTTATGAGAAATCAGGAGCATTATCTGGATTACAACGTGTTCGTGAAATGGAGTTAAATGATGGACATACATTCGTTGCAATGGAACAAATTCAAGAAGAATTTGCAAAGATTTTGCGCTTAATTATGGATGTATATAAAGATTTCAACATTACAGATTACACATTTCGTTTAAGTTATCGTGACCCACAAAATACTGAAAAGTACTATGATGACGATGAAATGTGGGAAACATCCCAAAAGATGTTGAAAGGTGCAATGGATGATTTAGGACTTGAATACTATGAAGCTGAAGGTGAAGCTGCATTTTATGGTCCTAAGTTAGATATCCAAACAAAGACTGCATTAGGTGCAGAAGAAACAATGTCAACAATCCAATTAGACTTCTTGTTACCTGAACGATTTGATTTAACATATACAGGTGCAGATGGCGAAGAACATCGTCCAATTATGATTCACCGTGGAGTTATTGGTACATTGGAACGTTTCACTGCTTACTTAACAGAAATCTATAAGGGAGCTTTTCCAACATGGTTGTCACCACAACAAGTTGCAATCATTCCAGTTAACAATGATTTGCACTTAGAATATGCTAAGGAATTGCGTAATCGATTAGTCGCTCATAACATTCGAGTTCAACTTGATGATCGGAATGAAAAAATGGGTTATAAGATTCGACAAGCACAAGTTAACAAAATTCCATACACACTAGTAGTTGGTGATAGCGAAAAAGAAAACCAAACAGTCACTGTACGTCAGTACGGGCAAGAAAAAACAACTACAATGTCATTTGATGATTTTGTTACAACATTAAATCATGATATTGAAACATATAGTCGTAATGAAGAATAGGGAATTTTAAAGTAAATAAAAAACTAACTTGACAAAGCTAGTTATCCCTGTTAAACTAATTAAAGTTGAGAAAAAAGCAGAGGCAATCGCTTCTCGCCTTGCAGACAACAGTCTCCGGGCAGAAATTAAGAGATTAATTCCGTTAAAACGGGCTTGTTAGGTACCTCTGTTTGCATTGCAAATAGAGGTATTTTTTATCTGCATTTTCTCTCTGAATTTATTTGGAGGTGAAGTATCATAGCAGTAGATAAAATGGTTAACGATGGAATTCGTGCTCGCGAAGTTCGGTTAATTGGCAGCAACGGAGACCAATTAGGCGTTAAATCTAAACGTGAAGCTTTAGAAATTGCTGAACGTGAAAACTTAGATTTAGTTTTAGTTGCTCCTAAAGCAAAACCACCAGTTGCAAAGGTAATGGATTACGGAAAATACCGTTTTGAATTACAAAAGAAGCAACGTGAAGCTCGGAAGAAGCAAAAAGTGGTTAATGTCAAAGAGGTTCGCTTAAGTCCAACAATTGACACGAATGACTTTAATACAAAAATGAAGAACGCACGTAAGTTCATTGCTAAAGGCGACAAGGTTAAGGTTTCAATTCGCTTTAAAGGACGTGCCATTACACATAAAGATATTGGGCGCGAAGTTTTAAGCAGATTCGCTGAAGAAACAAAAGATGTTGCCAATGTTGAAGCAAAAGCAAAAATGGATGGACGTAGCATGTTCTTAATGCTAGCACCTAAAACGGAAAAATAGGTGATTAGATTAAATAGGAGGATTTTATTATGCCAAAAATGAAAACACACCGCGCATCAACAAAACGTTTTAAACGTACAGGTAATGGTGGCTTAAAGCGTCATCATGCATATACATCACACCGTTTCCACGGTAAGACAGTTAAACAACGCCGTCAATTACGGAAAGCTGCAATGGTTTCATCATCAGATATGAAACGTATCAAACAAATGCTTTCACAAATGAAATAATTAGTTAAAGAAACAGTAGTTTCGATTTAAGGAGGAATTTTCATGCCACGTGTTAAAGGTGGAACAGTTACACGCAAACGTCGTAAAAAAATGATCAAATTAGCCAAGGGTTACCGCGGTTCAAAACATATTCAATTTAAAGTTGCCAAGCAACAAGTAATGAAATCATACCAATATGCATTTCGTGATCGTCGGAAGACAAAATCAAACTTCCGTAAGTTATGGATTGCTCGTATCAATGCTGCTGCACGCATGAATGGCATTAGCTACAGCAAATTAATGCATGGTTTGAAATTAGCTGAAATTGAAGTAAACCGCAAGATGCTTGCAGACTTAGCAATTAACGATGCAGATGCATTTAAAGCTCTTGTTGATGAAGCTAAGAAAGCTTTAGCAAAATAATTAATTAAAATATTAAGCAAGAGGCTGTGACGCATTAAGTCGCAACCTCTTTTTTTATAAATTGTTTTCTTTTTATTTTCGATTTTACTTTTTTTATTTATAATAATAATTAGTAATTTAAAACGTGGGAGATTTTTAATGTTTAAACAATTTAAGCCAACGTGGATGATTGAATCAATTTATGATTTAACGCCTGCGGAAATTCGGCGCAATAAAATTAAGTTAGTATTAACGGATTTAGATAACACTTTAATTGCTTGGAATAATCCTAATGGTACAGCGGAATTAAAAGAATGGTTGCAAAGGATGCAAAAAGCTGAAATTCCAGTTGTAGTTGTTTCCAATAACAATGAAAAAAGAGTGAAAAAAGCAGTTGAACAACTTGGATTACCTTTTATTTCACGTGCAATGAAACCCTTTAAACGTGGGATTGAGATTGCTCAAAAACGTTACAATGTTAGTTCTGATGAAATGGTACTAGTTGGTGATCAGTTAATGACAGATGTATTAGCTGCTAATCGAAGTCATATGCGAAGTATTTTAGTTCGTCCAATTGTTGAAAGTGATGCATGGAATACTAAGATTAATCGATTTATGGAAGCAAAAATTAAAAAGCATTTAGCTAAGAAAGAAAATTTTGAAATAAAGTGGGGGCACAGTTTAGATGAATGATGAATTAAGATGTATCGGTTGTGGTGCCGTAATTCAAACAACTGATCCAAATAAGGCTGGATTTGTGCCACAATCAGCACTTGAAAAACAAAAAGGTGAAGTTTATTGCCAAAGATGTTTTCGATTAAGACATTATAATGAAATTGCTGACGTAGAATATACCGATGATGACTTTCTTGAATTCTTAAATCAATTAAGCGAAAAAGATGCTTTAATTGTAAACGTAATTGATATTTTTGATTTTACAGGGTCACTCATCCCAGGATTACAAAGATTTGTTGGAGATAACCCAATTTTAATGGTAGGAAATAAAGAAGACTTGTTACCTAAGTCTTTAAAACGTTCAAAAATTAAAGATTGGGTACGTCAATCAGCTAATAAGGCCGGTTTGCGTCCAGTAGATGTTTTTTTAACAAGTGCTAAGAAAGGCTTTCAAATTGAAGCTCTTTTACAAGTAATTGAAAAATATCGTCAGGGTAAAGACGTGTATGTAGTTGGAGTTACAAATGTTGGTAAATCCACTTTAATTAATCAAATTATTCATCAATTAACTGGAGTTAAGGAATTGATTACAACTTCTAAGTTTCCAGGAACTACTTTAGATCGAATCGAAATTCCATTAGATGATGGTCATTTTTTGATTGACACTCCTGGAATTATCCATCGTAATCAAATGGCACATTATTTGTCACCTAAGGAATTGCGTTTAGCAACTCCACAAAAGGAAATTAAGCCAAAAACTTACCAACTGCAAAATGAACAAACTTTGTTTTTAGGTGCACTTGCACGGTTTGATTTTATTAAAGGAACAAAGGAACGTAATGGGATAGTTGTATATTTAGATAATAATTTAAAAGTTCACCGTACAAAAATGCAAAATGCAACAGCCTTTTATCAAAAGCATGCAGGCGAACTTTTACAACCACCAACTAAAGAAGAATTAGAAACAACTTTTCCATCATTAGTGCGATATGAATTTAAAACTAAAGTGAAAAGTGATTTAGTCTTTGCTGGTTTAGGATGGATTACAGTTCCTAAAGACAGTATTGTTGCAGGTTGGGCACCTAAAGGCGTAAGTGTAACCTTACGTGATGCAATGATTTAAGAGGTGAAAAAATGAAATTACGTGGTAAACAAAAGCGTTATTTAAGAAGTCAAGCACATCAAATGAGACCAATTTTTCAAATTGGAAAAGATGGCATTGATCAAAAGTGGTTAGGTCAAGTTACTAATGCACTTGAAAAGCGTGAATTGATGAAAGTTAATATTTTAAATAACTCACTTTTAGAACCAGCAGAAGTTCAAGCTTTTATTGAAGAAAATTCTAGAATTCAAGTTGTGCAAGTAATTGGACATACTTTGGTACTATTTAAACAAGCAAGTAAAAAAGAACACCGCACATATTCAAGTGAAGTCGCAAAGATCTAAGAAGGAATTATATGCAAGAATCAAAAGTAACTACTCCAGAAGTAAAAATTTTAAGTAAAGTTGAATTTGATCACCCTCAAAAAAGAATTGGACTATTTGGAGGAACTTTTAATCCAATTCATATGGGACATTTAATGATTGCAGAACAAGTTTATAGTCAATTAGGGCTAGATCAAGTTTTATTTATGCCAAATAATATTCCGCCACATATTGATCATAAAGAAGCAATTGATGTGCAAAAAAGATTAGTAATGCTTAAACTTGCAATTGAAGATAATTCTCATTTTGGAATTGAAGATTATGAAGTTAAACATGGCGGCATCAGTTATAGCATTGAAACGATTAAGGCATTAAAACAACTTCATCCAGAAAACCAATATTATTTTATTATTGGGGCTGATATGGTTGAATATTTGCCTAAATGGTATCAAATTGATGAGTTAATTAAATTAGTTCAATTTGTAGGAGTTAAACGCCCAGGCTTCAGTTTCAAAAGTCCTTATCCACTCATGTGGGTTGACGTTCCTGAAATGGGGATTAGTTCAACTTTAATTCGGCAAAAAATTCACCATGGATGTTCAATTAAATATTTAGTTCCTAAAAAAGTTGAAGAATATATTCAAAGAAAGGAGCTTTATTTTGAATAGTTTGGAATATCATCAAAACTACTATCAAGGTACGAGAAAAGAATTAATTGAAAAATTAAAGCAATCATTAAATAAACAATCACGTTTTGAGCACTGTTTAAGAGTAGAGCAAACGGCAATTAAATTAGCTCAACTTAATGATGCTAATGTTGAAAAGGTTAGTATTGCAGGGTTATTGCATGATTATGCTAAGGAGCGTTCAACTGAAGAATTTCGTCAAGTAATTCAAACAAAACAACTTGATTCAAAGTTATTAAACTGGGGAAATTTCATCTGGCATGGAGAAGTTGGAGCCGAAATTGTCAAAGATGAATTGCAGATTACAGATAATGAAATTTTAGATGCAATCCGGCATCATACTGTTGGAGCAGTTGAGATGACAACACTTGATAAAATTATATATGTTGCTGATTATATTGAGCCGGGACGAGATTTTCCGGGAGTTGATTTTGCCAGAAACATTGCATTTCAAAATTTAGATGATGCTGTTAAATTTGAAACAAAACAAACATTAGAATATTTGATGAGTAATAATAAAAAAATATATCCAGCAGCAATTTTAACGTATAATAGTTGGGTTGCTGGACAGTAAAGGAGCGATTTTTTAATGGAAGAAAGTAAAAAATTATTGCAAACAGTAATTGAAGCTGCTGATAACAAGCGTGCAGAAGAAATTATTGTTCTCGATGTCCAAAAAATTAGCTTATTAGCAGATTATTTTGTGATTATGCAAGCTGATTCTGAACGTCAAGTTAAAGCGATTGCCGAAAACATCCAAGAAAAAGCAGAAGAACAAGGTTTTGACGTGCGTGACATTGAAGGAAAAGATGGCGCAAACTGGGTTTTAATTGACTTAGGCGATGTTGTTGTTCATGTCTTTAAAGCAGAAACACGTAAATTTTATAACCTTGAAAAGTTGTGGGCAGATGCTGATGTAGTTGAAATTCAAGATTGGCTTAACTAATGAATTCAGTAGTTGGAATTATTACCGAGTATAATCCATTTCATAATGGACACTTATATCAAATTCAACAAGTAAAAAAACAATATCCCAATGCCCCTTTAGTAATTGCAATGAGTGGTAATTTTTTAGAACGTGGCGAAGCAGCGATTATTGATAAGTGGCACCGTGCAAGTGAATGTTTAGCCAATGGTGTGGACTTAGTCATGGAATTACCAATTTTAGGAGCAGTTCAACCTGCTGATCGATTTGCATACTATGGTGTTTGGACTTTAATGCAAATGCAGGTGACCGATTTGTTTTTTGGCGCAGAGCATGCCAATTATGATTTTATGAAGTATGCTGAAATTGTAAAAGAAGTTACTGGTGATTTTAAACAGTATCGTGAATCTTTTGCTAAAACATATCAACGTGAAATTACTAAAAAAATTGGTCATAGTGTTCATCAACCAAATGACTTATTGGGATTAGCATATGCAAAGGCAAATTTAAAATTGAATGCGCACATTAACTTGCATCCAATTCAACGTAAAAATGCAAATTATCATGATATGCATTTACAGGAAAGTGGGACAATTGCAAGTGCGTCTGCGATCCGTCAAGCTTTATTAAACAACGATCATCAAATTGAAAAGTTTATTCCTAAAGAAACCTTGGCAGATTTAAAGTCGCAAAGATTGGTATTTCAAGACGATTTTTGGCTCCATTTAAAAATGGAATTGTTGACTCATTCGCCTGAAGAATTAGAACAAATTTATGGGATGAATGAAGGAATTCAATATAGAATGATTGAAATGGCTCAACATGAAGAAACCGCTCAGTCTTTTGCTCAATGGCTTGGTGCAGTAAAGAATAAGCGATTTACGTATACTCGATTAAGTCGACTAGCAACAATGACAATGCTGCATATTACTAAAGCAGATTTTGAGTATTTTGATCAGCATCGTTTTTTACGAGTACTTGGTTTTACTAAAAAAGGTCGCCAAGTATTACATGATGCAAAAAAGAAAATTGAATATCCAATTATTACGAACGCAACGCAAGATGATAAGAAGGGTATTCTTAAAACAGACTATAAAGCAGGAAAAGTTTACCAAGCAGTTAATCATCAAGAACAAGATTTAAAACGGATGCCACTTATTCGATAAGGTGTCAAGTATGAAACCTTGACAAAGAATTAGGAAGGCTGTATAATCAGCATGTTGCATAAGGAGGGAAGTTTATGAAGTGGTCATTAAATGAATTACGACAAGCAAAAGAAGAACCAATTCAATTTGAAAAAACGTTAAACATTGAAGATGGTTTGAAAAAGCGCAGAATCGATTTAATTTCTGTTGAACCAGTTAAGGTTAAAGGAATTTTTACAGTTGATCAACGAGGAATTTTAGGCGGATATAACGTGAAAACAAGTTTAACCGTACCTTCAACACGTTCGTTTGAACCAGTTGAAATTCCGCTTGATTTTGATTTTTCTGAATATTATGTCAGTGAACATCAAAAGGACTTGTCACAATTTGATGATATGGATGTTGTGATTACATTAAAGAATGATGTTTTATCATTAGAAGATGTACTTGAAGATAATATCTTACTTCAAATTCCTATGCAAGTCTTAAGTCAAACTGAACAAAATGCTAAGATCGATGAAATGCCTCAAGGAAATAACTGGGGGGTATTAACTGAACGGCAAGCAAAAGAATGCAGCCGTAAGGATGGACAAGTCGATCCTAGATTAGCGAAATTAGCGGATTTTTTTAAAGAAAATCAGGACTCAAATCCCGATGACTAGTTGTAAAATTCGCAAATTACAAGTATAATGGTTTTTGTTAATGATTTAAAGGAGGTGTCTACGAAATGGCTGTACCAGCACGTAAAACATCAAAGACACGTAAAAGATTACGTCGTACACACTACAAGTTACAAGTACCTGGCATGAGTGCTTGCCCAAACTGTGGTGAATTACGTCGTTCACACCGCGTATGCCCAAGCTGTGGTTTCTACGGTGATCGTCAAGTTGTTAACACTAAGAACAACTAATTTTAATTGAAGAATTAAAAATATTATAGGGACCATGGCCCTTAATATTTTTACAGCATTTCAGCATAACTGAAGTGCTATTTTTTTACAATTTAATCTGCTGCTATGATAAAATAAAGATCAGATATTATTTTGAAAAGAGGTTTCATTTTGGAAGTTCATAACGTTGAATTAACGATCAGTGCGGTGCATCCTGATCAATATCCGACAAGCGGATTACCAGAGATTACATTAACAGGAAGATCAAATGTAGGGAAATCTTCATTGATCAATACATTAGTTAATCGCAAAAAATTAGCAAGAACTTCAAGTCAACCAGGTAAAACCCAGACATTAAATTTCTATGATATTGAAGATCAACTTTACTTTGTTGATGTTCCCGGATATGGGTATGCTAAGGTATCTCAAAAGGACCGGAATAAATGGGCAAAAATGATCGAAACTTATTTTGAACAGCGTCAAGAAACCCGGGGAGTAATTTCTTTAGTAGATGCACGGCATGCTCCGACTAAACTTGATGTGCAAATGATCAATTTTATTCATTACTATCAACTTCCATTATTAGTAGTGGGAACAAAGGTTGATAAAATTCCAAAAAGTAAGTGGAATAAAAGCGAAAGTCAAATTCGTAAAACCTTGAATTTAGGTCCAGATGACCAAGTGCAATTATTCTCGGCACAAACCAAACATGGAAAAGTAGAAGTTTGGAATTGGATTGAAAATCATATTTAGTAAGGAAGGCATATTAAATGGAATTTAATGAGTATCAAGAAGCAGCAAACCGGACACTTTATGGTAATGAGCAAGTTTTAACTAACTGTGCATTAGGTCTAGCAAGCGAAAGTGGCCAAGTAGTTGATTTAGTTAAAGCATATACTTTTAAAGGTAAAAAACTTGATAAAGAACAACTTATTCATGAAATGGGAGATGTTCTTTGGTATTTATCACAAATTGCTGAATGGGCAGATATTCCATTTGATGAAGTTGCTCAAAAAAACATTGAAACATTAAATAAAAGATATCCAAATGGCTATCGAAGATAAATAAAAGCTATCCTGTTTCAGGATAATTTTTAAGTGAAAAAAAGGATTGTTTCCATTAAAAAATGGGAAATATACAGATGATTATATTGAAGATGTAAAAAGAATTATTAATAGTAATTAATTGAAGTTTAGGGACACACGAAATTTATCAGATGATGAATTTGTAAGTAAATTAGGTATTAAAAAATATCAGTTTAAATGGACTGCTTTATTATGGTTGTATTATTATTACTTATAATGCATATGTAGTTGATTGGATTCCATTTCTTCAATCATTTCCGTTTATGATGAATGAACAAGAAAATCTTGTTAGTCTTTCTAATCTGTACACGATATTGCTGGTCATTTACTTTGAAAGAAGACGTCAATTATCGATTTACTATGGCAAAATTGACAAAGCAAGATATGGTGCATTTAATTATATGAGTGCAGAAGATGTGATTAATCAGGAGTATTTTGAAAAAGATAAATATTGGAATGACAATCCTCAGTTAATAGCACTTAATGATGATGAGATTTTAGAGCCAACCAAAAATGCGCTAGATGCTAATGAAAAAGTTTATCGTCAATTTGATTTTGTTGGTAAATATAGAACTAAAGTTACCTCAACTCCAGATCAATACATTTCTAGTGAAGAAGTTGACGGTTGGGGATATACAACTAAAATTGAAGGCGGAACAAGTGAGCGCCAAGTTGTTTACAAAGTTGGGATTTTGGCAATCACCGATAAAAGACTTTTTATTGCAGATGATAAAGGGATATATTTAGATATTTTATATTAAGATATTAAGTCAGTTAGTGGGCATGTTGATAGGTCTAATATTTCAGGTTTTATTTAAATAGGTTACATTGAACTATGGGGTAAAGAGGATGATCCGCAACATCATATCGAGATGTTTTAATTCACCAAATGATAGATAAAAGTGCGTATATTAATACTCCTGAATGAAATCATGAGGTTGTTAGATATTTACGCTAAGCGACGGTTGAAAATAAGCAAGACGTTTCTCTTTATTAAAAAACAAAAGAAGGGCTGTGATTTATGTCACAGTCCTTCTTTAATGACTTTATTAAGCGTCTTACTGTTTTTTTAATGCACATAAGGTAAAATTATCAAATGGAGGATTAAGATCAACTTTATTTTTCCTTTGGATCACTTGACTTGTTTTCCTTATTTTTTTTATCATTTTTATTACGATTGTTGCTTGAATTTGTGGGATCAACAGCAAATTTGTCAAAAAGGTCATCTAAACTTGTTTGACGGTTGACTTTTAAGCCCATATTCATTACCTTCTTTCTAAAGTTTCGCCCTTAGAATAACAGGTTTTGAGTAAAATTTCAATTGGAAGGAGGAGCCCAATGGCAACTGAACACATTGAAAATAAATTGAAATTACTTCCTGATTTACCAGGTTGTTATATGATGAAAGATATTAATAGCAAAATTATTTACGTTGGTAAAGCTAAAAATTTGAAAAATCGAGTACGGTCATATTTTAAAAGTTCACATGAAGGTAAAACAGCTCAATTAGTTTCTGAAATTCGTGATTTTGAAACGATTATCACTTCAACTGATAAAGAAGCGTTTTTATTAGAAATTACGTTAATTCAAAAGTATAAGCCTTACTATAATATTAAATTAAAACAGGGAACTGGCTATCCTTATATTAAAATTACCAATGAAAGGGATCCCCAATTAATTTTAGTCAGTCAAGTAAAAAAAGATGGTGGTTATTACTTTGGACCTTATCCAAATGTTTACGCTGCAACTGAGACACTAGAACTTTTAAGAAAAGTATATCCATTACGGCGATGCAATGGATACCAAAAAAGACCATGTTTGTATTATCATATGGGACAGTGTTTGGGAGCATGTTTTAAGGAAGTTCCCCGCGAAAAATATGATGCTCAAATTAAGAAAATTAAGTCCTTTTTAAACGGAAATGTTGGTCCAATCAAAAAAGTTTTACGTAAAAAAATGGAAAAAGCCTCTGCTGACATGGAATTTGAACGAGCAGCTGAATATCGAGATCAAATTAAATATATTGCAATGACAGTTGAAAAGCAAAAAATTATTTCAAATGATAATACTCCGCGTGATTTGTTTAATTTTTACATGGATAAAGGATGGATTTCAATTCAGGTTTTCTTTATTCGGCAAGCAAGATTAATGAAACGCGAAAAAAGACTCTTCCCGTGTGTTGACACTCCTGAATCGGAATTTACATCTTTTATTTTGCAGTTTTATAATCAAAAAAATCGCGTATTACCAAAAGAAATATTAGTGCCAGCAGGTGTTGATAAAAAGATTTTAAGTGAAATTATCGGTGTTCCAGTCCGGACTCCTCAACGGGGACAAAAACGAGATTTAATGCAAATGGCTCATAAAAATGCACGGTTAGTGTTAGAAGAAAAATTTAGATTACTTGAATTGGATAACCGTAAAACAATTGGTGCAATGAATGAAATTACGGATGCATTAGGTTTGTCTCATGGACATCGAATTGAGGCCTTTGATCACTCTCACATTCAAGGTCAAGATCCTGTTTCAGCGATGGTATGCTTTATTGATGGTCAACCTGATAAAAATGAATATCGTAAATATAAATTAAAGACCGTTGAACATGCCGATGAAGCTGCAAGTACACGAGAAGTAATTTATCGTCGCTATAGTCGCTTATTAAAAGAACATGCTCAATTACCAGATTTAATCTTGATGGATGGTGCTCAAATTCAAGTGGAAGCAGCCGTTGATGTCTTGCATAATCAACTTGGAATTGATATTCCTGTTGCGGGAATGGTCAAAAATGAACATCATAAAACAGCTGATTTAATGAATGAAGCAGGGCAAAAATTACAATTAGATCCTAAAAGTCAAGGCTTTTACTTATTGCAGCGAATTCAAGATGAGGTACACCGCTTTGCAATTACTTTCCATCGGCAATTGCATTCAAAAAATTCATTGGCTTCAAGACTTGAAAAAATTCCAGGAGTTGGACCTAAAACGCGCACTAAATTATTAAGAAATTTTCATTCTATTAAAAAAATTACCCAAGCAAATGTAGAGGATTTACAAAAGCTCGGGATCTCTAAAAAAGTAGCACAAACAATTAAATTAAGTGCAGAATCAATCGAAAATGGAAAAACGATGTAATTTTAATTAGAATTCATGGAAAATGTATGATACAATTTTAATCGTTGGCTTACAAATTTTAATCTTAATTGGATGGAGTGAAAAATTTGGAAAATAATAACACTGCTGCAAAGTTACGTTGGTATAACATTGCCTTACTTTCATTTACTGTTGTTTGGGGCTTTGGAAACGTTGTTAATAACTTTGCAAATCAAGGCCTTACGGTTGTATTTTCATGGATTTTAATTATGCTCCTTTACTTTGTTCCATATACTTTAATGGTGGGACAATTAGGTGCAACTTTCCAAAATTCAGGTGCAGGTGTAAGTTCATGGATTAATGAATTATTAGGAAGTAAGTGGGCTTATTTAGCAGCTTGGACATATTGGGTTGTGCATGTTCCTTATTTAGCACAAAAGCCACAAGTAATTATGATTAGTTTAAGTTGGCTTTTTAAGGGCAATGGAACATTTGTGAATGATACTTCTGCACTGGTTGTTCAAGGATTAAGTTTAGTAATGTTTCTTGGTTTTGTTTTATTAGCTTCACGTGGGGTTGATGCATTAAAGAAACTCGGAAATGTTGCGGGTGCTTTGCTATTTATTATGTCATTACTATTTATTGTTCTTGGAGTTAGTGCACCATTTATTGTACATACTCCAGTAGCAACTCCTGATATGACAAATATTCATAGCTACATTCCAAAATTTGATTTTCAATATTTAACAACAATTTCAATGTTAGTTTTTGCAGTTGGTGGATGTGAAAAAATTTCTCCATACATCAATAAAACACGCAATGCATCAAAAGAATTTCCTAAAGGAATGATTGCTCTTGCAATTATTGTTGCTGTTTCCGCAATTTTAGGATCAATTGGAATGGGAATGATTATTAACGCTAACCACATTCCAAACGACTTAATGTCAAATGGAGCATTTGAAGCATTCCAAATTTTAGGACAACATTATCATGTTGGTAATCTATTCATGTGGATTTATGCAATTACTAACACATTAGGTTCAGCAACTGCATTAGCAGTTTCAATTGATGCTCCTTTAAGAATGTTATTAGATGAAGGTGACGAACGTTACATTCCAAAGGTATTACTTAAAAAGAATAAAAAAGGCACATTTGTAAATGGATATAAGATGGTTACAATTTTAGTATCAATTATCATTATTGTACCTGCATTAGGAATCAAGGGAATGTCAAACTTATATAACTGGTTACTTAATTTGAATTCAATTTGTATGCCAATGCGTTATTTGTGGGTATTTTTAGCTTATATTCTCCTTGTAAAACAAATGGATAAATACAAATCAGATTACGTATTTGTGAAAAGTAAGCCAATCGGATACATCTTTGGTATTTGGGCATTTGTCTTTACTGCATTTGCATGTATTTTAGGAATGGTGCCAAAGGCTAACATGGTATCTGATTCATCGTCATGGTGGTTCCAATTAGGAATGAATATTATTACACCAATTGTTTTGATTGCATTAGGGTTAATCTTACCATTAATTGCAAAAAGAACTAATAAAGTTAATGAAGCTTAGTTAAAAAATGAAAGTACGATTGAGAAGTCGTGCTTTTATTTTTTTTAGAAAATTGATATAGTAAAAACGAATGAATCTGAATTCAAAAATTAATAATTTATATAATAGAAAGAGGAACAAGATGTTTGTTGATCAAGTCAAAATACAAGTAAAGGCTGGAAAAGGCGGAGATGGAATGGTTGCATTCCGACGTGAAAAATATGTTCCTAATGGTGGTCCAGCAGGTGGTGATGGTGGTCGTGGCGGAAGCATCATCTTAAAAGTTGATAAAGGCTTGCGGACACTAATGGATTTTCGTTATCACCGAATTTTCAAAGCTAAACCCGGTCAAAATGGAATGAATAAGAGTAAATATGGTAAAGCTGCTGATGATTTATACATTGATGTTCCAGAAGGAACAACTGTAACAGATGTTAATACTGGCGAAGTTTTGGGTGATTTAACTAAAGAAAATCAAGAATTAGTGGTTGCTCAAGGTGGTCGTGGTGGCCGGGGAAATATTCATTTTGCTAGTCCTAAAAATCCAGCACCTGAAATTGCTGAAAATGGTGAACCTGGCCAAGAAAGAGAGTTAAAACTTGAATTAAAAGTATTAGCTGACGTTGGTTTAGTTGGCTTTCCTTCTGTGGGAAAATCAACTTTACTTTCAACCGTAACTAGTGCCAAGCCTAAAATTGCAGAATATCATTTTACAACGTTAGTTCCTAATCTAGGAATGGTGCAACTAGATGATGGACGTGATTTTGTAATGGCAGATCTTCCAGGATTGATTGAAGGAGCTTCTCAAGGAATTGGATTAGGAATTCAATTTTTGCGACATGTTGAAAGAACGCGAGTTATCTTGCATTTAATTGATATGTCTGGCATGGAGCAACGCGATCCATTTGAAGATTTTCAAAAAATTAATGCGGAATTAAAGAAATATGATCCAGACTTATTAAAACGTCCCCAAATTGTAGTAGGAACCAAGATGGATATGCCAGATGCAAGTAAAAATTTGGTTGAATTTAAGCAGAAGTTAAAGACAGATGATTCATTAGAGCAAACGCCTCAAGTAATGGCAATTTCTTCATTAACACATCAAGGCTTACAAGAATTAATGACGGCTACTGCTAACTTGTTAGATCAAACTCCTCATTTTGAAACTAAAGCAGAAAAACAAATGCAAGTAAATCAAAATCAAGTTTATAAATTGGAAGAAGAGCCTGCCTTTACGATTACACGTGATGATGATGCTACCTGGGTATTATCTGGTAATAAGTTAGAAAAACTCTTCAAGATGACTAATCTTGAACATGATGAAAGCTTGATGCGCTTTACACGCCAATTACGTGGAATGGGTGTTGATGATGAGTTACGCAAACGGGGAGCTAAAACTGGAGATTTAGTGCGGATTAATGATTTTGTTTTTGAGTTTGTTGACTAAGCAAACTCAAGTTTTAAACCATTAATTTTAAAACCAAAAATAGGATATTTTCCAGTTGAAGTTTTAACAAATATTTTAGTGTGAGCAGGAAGTGGCTTACAAACCACTTTAAGTTCATTTAATTTTAACGCATGTGAATGCAAAGAAATCAAATATAAAGAATCTTCCTTTTTATCAAAGCGAATATTTGATATTGGAAGATTCTTTTTTTGTTCGCAGTAAAAACACTGATAATTTGGATTAAAATCAGCAGTTGCTTCAAGTAAATTTTTCACATTCAAAAAATCATCTCCAAGAAATTGTTGTTTTTAATATTTTAGATGATATGTAGACTTGAAGACAAGTGATTTGGATTTATTAAATAATTTATTCATTCTAGCTTTGTTTTTTAACATGAATGATAGTAAAATTATATATTGATATGAATTAGTTCACTAATTTTAGTGAACTTTTATTTTTTGAATTATATTTAAAAATGAGGGTTGATTTCATGGAATTAGAATTTTTAGGAACTAGTGCAGGCTCCCCTTCAAGATTCAGAAATGTAACTTCAGTTGCACTAAAACTTTTAGACGAGATCAATGAAGTTTGGTTATTTGATGTTGGCGAAGGAACGCAACATCAAATTTTAAAAACATCTATTCGTCCACGAAAAGTCACAAAAATCTTTATTACACACTTACATGGAGATCATTTGTTTGGTTTACCAGGCTTTTTAAGTAGTCGCTCATTTCAAGGCGCTGAACAAGCCACTCCATTAACAATTTATGGACCTCAAGGAATCAAGCAATTCGTTGAAACTTCGTTAAAAATTTCTCAAACGCACCTATCATATCCGTTAAATTATGTAGAGCTTGGAAATGAAGGAATTCTTTTTGAAAGTGATCGTTTTAAAGTTTCATTCAGATATTTAGATCACCGCATTCAAAGTGTAGGTTACCGAGTTGAAGAAAAAGACTATCCTGGTGAATTAATGGTTGAAAAACTACAACAAGAAAAAATTCCGGCTGGTCCAATTTATGGGCGAATTAAAGCAGGTGAGACTGTTACTTTACCAGATGGACGGGTAATTGATGGTAAAAATTATATTGGTAAACCTAAAAAAGGACGAACTGTAGCAATTTTAGGTGATACTCGTAAAACTCAAAGTATTAATCAATTAGCCCATAATGCGGATGTTCTTGTACATGAAAGTACTTTTGGTAAAGGCGAAGCTAAACTTGCACGTAAATATTATCATTCAACATGTATTCAAGCTGCTCAAATTGCTAAAGATGAGCATGTTAAAGAACTTTTATTAACGCATATTTCAGCACGATATGTTGGTCCCATGGTTAAAAAACTACAAAGTGATGCGCGAAGCATTTTTCCAAATACAAAAGTTGTTCGTGATTTTGATGTAATTAATGTTCCATTTACTGAAAGAGAGGACAATTAAGTGAGTTATCGTGATTTAAAAAATCTTGAAAATAAAATTGTGTTAGTAACAGGGGCATCAAGCGGATTAGGAGAACAAATTGCATATCAAATCGCTAAAAAAGGTGGAATTGTAGTTGCATGTGCTCGTAATTTAGAAAAATTGAAAAAAGTTGCAAAAAATTGTACAGAATTCAAGGGGAAAAAAGCATACGCAGTTCAATTAGATATGCAAAAACCTAATCGGATTGAACAAGTGGTTAATCAAGTTGAACAAGAAGTTGGGCCAATTGATGTTTTGATTAATGATGCTGGTTTTGGTTTTATGGAAAATGCAATTGATTTTGACATGAAAATTGCAGAAAAAATGTTTCGGGTAAATGTGTTAGGATTAATGTATATGACAAAATATACTGCATTGCAAATGGCTCACCGAAATCAAGGAGCAATCATTAATATTGCGTCAGTTGCAGGTAAAATTGCGACTCCTAAATCGTCAGTGTATTCGGCGACTAAAGCGGCTGTTTTAGGTTATTCAAATGCACTTCGATTAGAATTAAAACCATTAGGAATTTCGGTATTGACAGTTAATCCTGGACCAATTCGGACCAATTTTTTCAATACAGCAGATCAAAGTGGTGATTATTTAGAAAAAATAAATGGAGTTGTTTTAAATCCAGAACTGGTCGCTGAAAAAATTGTAAATACAATTGGAACAAATAAACGTGAATTAACATTACCAGCTATCTTTAAAGTTGCTAATTTAGGATATACTTTATTTCCTAAAGTAGGAGATTTTTTAACTGCAACAGTATTTAATAAAAAATAATTGTATATTAGGAGAGGATACAAATGAAAAAGAAGCTTAGTTTAATTGGAACAGTTGTCTTAATACTAGTGGTTGCTATTTTTTCAATTCTAAATATTCAAAATGTTTCGGTAAACTTTTTTGGCGCAAGTGTCAAAATGCCACTGGTTATTTTGATTATTTGTTCAGTACTTGTAGGTGTTTTAATTACGGTACTATTTACTTCGGTTTCGTCATTTAAAAATAAACGTCAAATTAAGCATTTGAATAATCGAGTAGAAGATTTGAAAAAACAAGTTGCAACTACAAATAATAAAGAAGCTAAAAAGGAAGAGTAATTAATTGATTGAGTCAAAATATCAATGGAAGTTAATTTCAAATAAACTTAACGGCGAGGAGCTTGAAGATTTGCATGAACGTACAGGCTTGTCGCCAATTATATTAAAAATACTTGGGCAACGTGAACTAACTTCATCACGTAAAATTCAAGCCTTTTTAAATCCAGATGGAAGTAATTTTCATGATCCATTTTTATTAAATGATATGGATACGGCTGTAGAACGGATTCAAACTGCGATTATGAATGGTGAAAAAATTTATGTGTATGGAGATTATGATGCAGATGGGATTACAAGTACAGCAGTAATGTATGAAACCTTGCTACAATTAGGTGCAGATGTATCATACTATGTTCCCAGTCGTTTTGAAGATGGATATGGTCCTAATTTGGATGTTTATAAGCAACTTCAAAATGAAGGCATGCAGTTATTAATTACTGTAGATAATGGTGTTTCAGGATATGATGAAATTCAATATTTACAAGAAAATGGGATTGATGTAATTGTAACAGATCACCATGAACCCCCTGAAAAAATTCCAAATGCCTTAGCAGTTGTTCATCCTAATCATCCTCAAAGTCAATATCCATTTAAAAAATTGGCAGGAGTAGGAGTAGCCTTTAAAGTCGCATGTGCTTTGTTAGAGGAAATTCCTCAAGAATTACTTGATTTAGTGGCAATCGGCACTGTTGCTGATGTGGTTTCTTTGACCGATGAAAATCGCGATTTAGTTTCATTTGGATTAAAACAACTACAAGTAACTTCGCGATTAGGATTACAAGCATTATACAAAAGTGCAGGAGTTAAAGCAGCTGAAATTACTAGCGATACAATTGGCTTTGCAATTGCTCCAAGATTAAATGCTTTGGGAAGAATTGAAGACGCTGCTATTGGAGTTCAGTTATTAACCACATTAGATGAAAGCGAAGCTAAAAAGTTAGCTGAAAAAACGCAAAAATTAAATGAACATCGCCAAGAATTGGCAGCACAAATTACTAAAGAAGCAGAAAAACAATTAGAAGATCAAACTCATAAAGTTAATATTGTATGTGGAAAAGATTGGCACGAAGGAGTTTTAGGAATTGTAGCAAGTCGTTTAGCTGAAGAAACGCAAAAACCGACAATTGTTTTGACCGAAAATGATGATCAAATATTGAAAGGTTCAGCGAGGTCAGTTAAAGGATTTAATTTATTTAAAGCCTTTGATTCACATCGAAAACTATTTGAAAGTTTTGGTGGGCACGAGTTAGCAGCTGGATTATCTTTAAAGAAGGAAAATCTAAGTGGCTTACAAGTAATTGCTGATCAAGAGGTTAATAATCAAGGCTTTGATCCAACGAAAAAGTCAACTTTAGAGATTGCAGAAAAAATTGATTCCGCGCAAATTTCTGCTGAATTAATTGAACAAATTGAGCAATTGGCACCATTTGGGACCGATAATAAGCGGCCTGTTTTTGAAATTGAAGGTATTAATCAGCCACAATTGAATTTTATGGGACAGCAAAATCAACATATAAAAATTGATTTTGAAGGTCAAAGTCAAAAAATTTCCGCTGTAAAATTCAATGTAGCTCAAAAACAAAGTACTCAATTGCAAAGTGAAAGTTTGAATGGAATAAAACTTTGCGGTGAGTTAGCACTGAATAAGTGGAGAGGAAAAATTAATTTACAAGTTAAGATTAAAGATTTAAAAACATCACAACAGTCGCAAATTAATTATGTTGATCAGCGCAGTACTAAATTAACTCAAGAAATGTTTAATGAACAAGATTTGTATGGATTTTTTGATGCTAAAATATTACAACAAGTGCAACAAAGCACTAAAAATAATATTCATACAGTTTTATTAACTGCTAATCCAGAAATTAAAGCAGATAAACTAGTGCTTGTTGATTGTCCTTCTTCAATTGAAATGTTTAAGGAAATAATAAATCAGTTGCATGTTAATCAAATTGTATTAAAATGTTATACGCAACATGATATTGCAATTCAAAAAATGCCAACGCATGCAGACTTTGGAAAACTATATCGATTTACAAGTACTCATCGTGATATTGATTTGGTCAACCAAGGTGAGCAACTTGCAAATTATTTACAATTTAATAAGGAATTAATGTTTTTCATGATTAAAGTTTTTATTGAAGTAGGCTTTGTAAAAGTTGAAAATGGGTTAATGACAGGGTTGCCTCAAAGTAGCCACGTTGATTTAACTCAAACAAAAGCTTATCAAGAAAGAATTAAGAAACAAGAAGCACAGAAAATATTTTTACATGCAAATACAAGTCAATTATTAAATTGGCTTAATGGCATAAATTAAGTTAGTTAATTAAGGAGAAATACAATGACTTTAGATTTACACAATTATGTAGCAAGTATTCCAGACTATCCTGAAAAGGGAGTTTT
Organism: Ligilactobacillus sp. LYQ135; assembly: GCF_053711055.1. Classification (NCBI taxonomy): domain Bacteria; kingdom Bacillati; phylum Bacillota; class Bacilli; order Lactobacillales; family Lactobacillaceae; genus Ligilactobacillus; species Ligilactobacillus sp. LYQ135. The sequence goes on from NZ_JBSJYT010000003.1 coordinate 67,450, forward strand.
ATTTCGTGATATTTCGCCATTGATGGCTGATGGACAAGCTTATCATCAAGCAACTGATGAAATTGTTCAATTTGCACGTAATAAGGGTGTTGAAATGATTGTTGGACCTGAAGCACGTGGATTTATTGTTGGATGCCCAGTTGCATTTGAATTAGGCGTAGGCTTTGCACCAGCACGTAAAAAAGGAAAGTTACCACGGGAAACAGTTAAGGCTGAATATGACTTGGAATATGGTAAATCAGCACTTTATATGCATAAAGATGCAATTAAACCAGGACAAAAAGTTTTAGTAACTGATGATTTACTTGCAACTGGTGGAACAATTCAAGCAACAATTGATCTTGTAGAACAATTAGGTGGAATTGTAGTTGGATGTGCATTTATTATTGAATTAAAGGATCTCCATGGACGTGACAAAATTAAAGGTTATGACATGTTAAGCTTAATGGAATACTAAATAATAATTGGTAAAAGTGGTTTTAGAAGTAACTATAAAGTATAATTTAATTATATTTTATGCTATGGCAAATAAGGCAAGGGGAGGTCACGATGAAAGAAAAATTACAAGCATTTTGGCAAAATAATATCGTGCGTTTTATTGCACGTACCATTTTTTACTTCGTAATTTTATTTGCTTTAGTTTATATGTATAGCTATAGTGGAATAGATCAACCGCATTTTATTTATAATGAATTTTAATTGGGAGATGTAAAAAATGGAAAAAAATTTAATTACCCAAATCGATCGGTTTGCAGTCGATCATCCAGATAAAGTAGTATACAACTATTTAGGTGAGACTAATACATATGGTGATTTGAAAAAATATTCTGATGCATTAGCTGCTTACCTTGTAAAAATGGATTTACCTAAAGATCAACCACTTGTTGTATTTGGTGGACAAACATTTGAAATGATTGCAACTTTTTTAGGAGTTGTGAAATCAGGACATGCTTATATCCCAGTTGATACTAACTCTTCTTTGGCAAGGTTAGAGTCAATTGATGAAATTGGGCGACCAGCTTTATACATTGAAGTTGAAGAATTACCAAAAGAAATGCAAACCAATAAGAAGATTGATCCGCGTAAATTAAATGATATTTTTACGCATGAATCCTTTTCAACAGAAATTGATGAGCATAACTATGTTAAGGGCGATGATAATTTTTACATTATCTTTACTTCAGGAACAACGGGAAAACCTAAAGGAGTTCAAATTAGTCACGATAATTTAGTGAGTTATGTAAATTGGATGCATTCTGATGACTTTGGAATCAAAAAAGAGGGAATTTGTTTATCTCAAGCACCATATTCTTTTGATTTATCAGTAATGGATTTATATCCCACTTTAACTTCAGGTGGACAACTAGCTGTTTTACCAAAGAAAACGACTGACAATTTCAAACAATTGTTTGAAACATTGCCTCAATTGCATGTAAATGAGTGGGTGTCAACGCCATCATTTATGGATATTTGTTTACTACAACCCACTTTTGATGAAGCTCATTTACCAGAATTAAGTCGCTTTTTATTTTGTGGTGAAGAATTAACCCATGCAACAGCAGCAAGTTTAAAACATCGTTTTCCACACGCACATATTTTTAATACATATGGTCCAACAGAAACTACTGTTGCGGTAACTCAAGTGGAAATTACAGATGAAATTTTAGAACAGTATCAACGATTGCCAATTGGTAAACCTAAAGATGATACTCGAATTGTTTTAGTTGATGAAAATACTCATGAGATTGGTGTTGGTGGTGAAGGTGAAATTGTCATCGTCGGACCAAGTGTATCAAAAGGATACATTAATAATCCTGAAAAAACTGAGAGTGCATTTTTAGAAGTTGAAGGACAAGCGGCATATAAAACAGGTGATTTAGGACAATTTGATGAGAATGGTCAATTGCTATATAAGGGAAGGTTAGATTTTCAAGTGAAATTACATGGATTTCGAATTGAACTAGAAGATGTTGACCATCATTTAGGCCAAGTAAGTTTAGTTTCACAAGCAACAACCGTTCCTAAATATGACAAAAATCATAAAGTTAGTCAGTTGATTGCCTACATTGTTCCTGAAGATAATAATTTTGAAGATGAGTTTAAATTGACGCAAGCAATAAAAGATGAACTTCAAGAAACGATGATGTCATATATGATGCCACAACGATTTGTGTATGTTGATTCATTGCCATTAACTCCTAATGGTAAGATTGATCGTAAATCATTAATGAAAGAGGTTAATGATCAATGATTAATATGCAGCCATATCAAAATCCAACATATTTCATTTTACTTGCGATCGGATTATTGCCGATAATGATTGGATTACTTTATGGGAAAAGATTTCGAACATATGAAACGCTGATTTCAATTGCGTTTTTAGTTTTAACATTTGGCGGAATTAAATGGCATCAAGGAATTGCATTAATTTGTTATGTAATCTTTGAAATATTATTGATTTATTGTTATTTCAGTTATCGGCAAAAGCACAATAAAACGTGGGTATTTTGCTTAGCAGTAATTTTATCGATTTTACCACTAGTAGTTGTTAAAATTACTCCAGCAATTGATTTTGGACGTAATTCAATTATTGCGTTTCTCGGAATTAGTTATTTGACATTTAAAGTCGTAGGAATGATTATGGAAATTCGTGATGGAATGATTAAAGAATTTCACCCATGGACGACATTTCAATTTGTCATCTTTTTCCCGACAATTTCGTCAGGGCCAATTGACCGCTATCGTCGGTTTGAAAAGGATTATAATTCAATTCCAGAGCGTGAAAAATACGTTAAAATGATCAATAAAGCGGTTCACTATATTTTTCTAGGATTTATGTATAAGTTTTTACTAGCATATTTCTTTGGTCAAATAATGTTACCAAAAGTGGCACATCTTGCTTTAATGAATGGTGGTTGGTCAGTGTGGACGTTTGCATATGGTTATGTTTATGCAATGGATTTATTTTTTGACTTTGCAGGGTATAGTTTATTTGCAGTAGCAACAAGTTACATTATGGGAATTGAAACTCCAATGAACTTTAATAAACCATTTATTTCACATAATATTAAAGATTTCTGGAATAGATGGCATATGACATTATCATTTTGGTTCCGTGATTATATTTATATGCGCCTTGTCTTTTTCATGATGAAGAAGAAATTTTTGAAGAGCCGAATTGCAATGGCTAATTTAGGATACTTAACTTTATTCTTAATCATGGGATTTTGGCATGGAATTGAATGGTACTATATTGCTTATGGATTATTCCAAGCATGTGCAATGATTATTTGTGATGCATGGCAAAGATTTAAGAAAAAACATCGTAAAGCAATCCCACATAATAAGTTTACTGAATGTTTTGCGATCTTTTTGACGTTTAATGTAGTCTGTTTTAGTCTCTTGATTTTCTCAGGATTCTTAAATAAACTATTTTTTATAAATTAATAAAATAAAAGTGAGGTAATTAACATGAAAGATCAAATTTTAGATATTTTAGCAGAAACTACAGGTAGTGATGAAGTAAAAAAAGACTTAGACGTTAATATTTTTGAAACAGGTTTATTAGATTCAATGGGAACTGTCCAATTCTTACTTGAACTTCAAAATCAACTAGGAATTGAAGTCCCAGTTTCAGAATTTGATCGTTCAGAATGGGATACGCCAAATAAAATTGTTGCGAAAGTTGAAAGCATGAAATAATGAAACTAAAAAAAGAACTATTTAAAATATTTGGGCCATTAATTTGTGCAGCGATTCTTTTAGTTGCGGTTTTGGTTTCACCATTTAATTTTCGTTCTTTTAGTTCAAAAACAATTCGTGAAGCAGCGATATCGCAATCAACGAATATTTTTAAGGGGACAGCAGTGAAACAAAAAGCGCTTGAAGAAGGTTATGTTCCTTTTATGGGATCATCAGAACTTTCCCGAGTGGATGCAATGCACCCATCGGTTTTAGCGCAAAAATATAAGCGAAACTACCGTCCATTTTTACTAGGAGCGGCAGGATCCCAATCTTTATCTCAATTTTGGGGAATGCAAGGAATTAACCAACAACTAAAAAATAAAAAAGTGGTATTTATTATTTCGCCACAATGGTTCGTTAAGCAAGGTATCAATAAAAATGCATTTGCAGTGTATTATTCAAATTTACAGGCGGTTACATGGTTAAAAACTGCTAAAGATACTTTAATGGATCGTTATGCTGCACGGCGTCTTTTAGATATGCCTTCATCACATTCTGATAAAATGATTGAACAATGTTTATTAGAAATTGCAGCGGGACAAAAATTGTCTAAAACGGAAAAGGTTTATTTAAATTTAAAATACAATGAACTTATCCATGAAGACCAGTTATTTTCAACAATTGGTATGAAAAATCGAGTAAGCAAAATTGATAATGCTGCCCAAAAATTACCATCAACATATAATTATCAAGAACTTGATAATATTGCATATCATTTAGGTGCAACTAATACAACTAATAATCCATTTAGTGTTGACAATACATTTTGGACTAAGCGGTTAAAGAAGCATGTTGGTAAGTTAAAAAATGAACAAGCTGACTTTAATTATGTTGCCTCACCTGAATATGGTGATTTTCAACTTGTATTAAATCAATTTGCTAAAGATAATACTAATGTTATTTTTGTTATTCCACCAATCAATGCCAAGTGGGCAAAATACACTGGATTAAAAATGTCAATGATTCAAGAGTTTAATCGTAAAATCAAGTATCAATTGCAATCACAGGGATTCAATAACATTGTTGATTTAACTAATGATGGAAAAGAACCATACTTTATGCAAGATACTATTCATTTAGGTTGGCGTGGTTGGTTAAAGATGGACCAAAGTGTTGATCCATTCTTATCAAATAAGCAACCTGAACCACAGTATCATATTAATAATTATTTCTATAATTCAAGTTGGCAAATGATGGAAGGTAAAAAGTTAGATAACTTTTTAAAAAAACATTAAAATGGAACAAATTAAAAGATAAGAGGTTGTGACATTGTCACAACCTCATTTTTTATAATGATTAATGTAAAAATTTATTTTGCCAATCAAGTTGGTAAGAGTGATCTTTGAAAATATAGAAAGCACCTAAAAAATTAGGATCATTGTTTGAAATTCCAGGATTAAAAAAATGTCGACTTGATTCAATTTCTCCACTCAAAGATGTTTTCGTAAAAACAGTTACTGACATTAAGTTATTTTGAAATGGAAATCCAGTATGAGGATCAAGAATATGATGATATAATTGCTGATTTTCAATGAAGTTTCGCTCATAAATTCCTGAAGTTACAACTGAGCAAGCAGGTAAAACAAAACTTTTAAAAGGATTTCCACGTGGTTTCCATGGATCTTGAATACCAATTCGCCATAAATGATCAGAGTGTTTTAAATTTTGTCCTAATGTAAGTAAATTTCCTCCAAGATCAATAATGCCGTGCTTAATGCCATAAGCATTCCAAAGCTGTTTTAGACGATCTGCAATGTAACCTTTGGCAATTCCACCTAAATCGAGTTGCATGCCTTTTTTTGTTAAAAAGATTGTTTGCTTTTGCAAATCAATTTCGATTTTAGTAGGATCAGTTAAAAGTAAATCATGAGAAATTTGAGTAGAAGAGGGGATATGTGCAGTTTTAAACCCAATATTCCATTCTTTTACTAAAGGCCCAATTGCAACATTATAGCCAAAGTTTTCAAGACTAACTTTTTTAGCGCAATCAATTAAATCTATTACTGAACTAGAAACTTGAACCGGCTTAACTCCTGCAAATTGGTTAATTTGACTAATTTCAGAATTAGGCAAATATATTGAAAATAAGTTTTCAAAGTAAGTAATTAAGTGTTGTGAAAGCTCAAAAATAAATTGAGAATGGGCTTCAAAAACAGTTAAAGTAATGTTTGTACCTAATGCTTTAAAGTGTGAAGTATATTTTTGATTCAACAATAAACGCTCCCTTAAAGTTCTGATGCACCTGAAATTGCATCATCATCGGTATTTAAGTCACTAATTTCTTTTTCGATTTTAGAACGATATTTTTCTAGTTGAGGATTAGAATAGTGAAATTGAGAATGTTCTTTTGATGTTAATTGATCATTAGTTGATTCAATAAATCCGCCAAATTTAAATTTATTAATGATTTCAGTAACTTCAGTTGTAATTTGAAGACATCCCAAATAGCTGTTATTATTATCATTAATTGCAATGAATTGCAAGTTAAAATAACGATCATCAATCTTAATTGCACGTTCAATTTTACTCTTTTTTCCATGCTTTAAATTTTCCAAAATGTCAAACATGGATGGTAAATTGGTGAACTCAAGTGTGGGAGAGACACGTTGATTTAATTTACCATAATGGGGGGTTAAAGAATTAGTAATAAAAATCAATTTGCCATTCGGATTAATGAACCGGATTTCAAATGGAAATTGATTGACAATTTGTGTTAATTCAGTTAATTTTAATGAGCCATGTTGAAATTTAATTGCTTGATTTTCCAAATTAATATTTTCCATTTCTCCACTCCAGTATATAATTTAATCAGTAATGTTTTCATCAATTTAGATGGTTCGTTTCGTTGTTTTGTGATAACATGTATAAAGTATAGTTCAGAAATTATATTATGCTGTTTAAGCAATAATTTCAATGAATTTTATTTAGGATATTGGAATCAGAATTAAGTGACGGTGAATTCTTTTGAAAATTTTTAAAAAGAAGCATAGCTTTTCAAAAAATAGTCGGAACCGAAATACAGGCAGTATCCCTTTTCGGTTAAATTTTCTGTTTGTAATTGTATTTTTTCTATTTGCAGCCCTAATTATTCAACTCGCCCATTTGCAAATTATTGATGGGAAGAAGTATGCATATGAAGCTTCAAATAGTAACACTCAAACAGAAACTAAAAATGTTCCTCGGGGAATGATTTATGATTCTTCAGGAAAATTATTAGTATCCAATGATGCTACTACGGCAATTACATATACAAAACCACTTTCTGTTACATCAGATCAAATGTATAATGTTGCCAATAAATTAGTGAACTATATTTCAGTTGATACTTCTTCACTGACACCAAGTATGCAAATTGAATATTATTTAGGAAATCAAAAGAACGAAGATCAAGTTGTTAAGCATATTAGTGGCGCTGATTCAATGAGTGGAAGTGCTTTATATGATAAAGAAGTTAGTTATGTGAAAAAACATAAATTAGCTGATAATTTAAGTGATAAGCAAAAGCAAGCAGCGGTCTTATTTAATAAAATGAACGGTGCATATTCATTATCAACGATTATGCTTAAATCTTCAGATGTTTCTGCAGTTGAAATGGCTCAAGTTGGTTCACATTTATCAGAACTTCCAGGAGTTAAAATTGGAACTAACTGGACAAGAAGTTATCCTGGTGGTGATTCTATTAAGAGCATTGCAGGAACAGTTACAACCGAAAAACAAGGCTTACCAAGTGACCAGATCAACACTTTACTTGCCGAAGGATATTCAAGAAATGATAGTGTTGGTTCAAGTTACATTGAATCTGAATATGAAAATGTTTTAAAAGGTGATAAGGAAATCATCAAAGTAGAAACTCAAAATAATAAGATTATTAAAGAAATTAAGCAATATGGTGGCAAGCCTGGAGATGATATCCAGTTAACTATCAATGCGAAATTCCAAGAAGAAGTTCAAAAAATTATCAAAGATGCTGAAACAAGTGCGGCTTCATCCAATCCATATGTTCCAGGAGCATATGCAGTTGTAATGAATCCAAAAACCGGAGCAGTTTATGCACTTGCAGGCGTTAGTCGAGATATTAAAACTGGCAAGATCTCAGAAAATGCAATTGGTGCAATTAACCAAACTTATGTAATGGGATCAGTAGTAAAAGGTGCGATGGTAATGGGAGCATTACAAGATGGTGTAATTACCCCAACCAATAATACTTTAGAAGAACAACCAATTAAAGTTGCTGGTACAGCTGCTAAAACTTCATGGTTTAATAAAAATGGGGCAGCCAATATGTCATTAACTGCTTCTGAAGCGTTAGAAGTATCATCAAACACTTATATGATGCAACTTGCAATGAAAGAAGCAGGTATGACATATCATTCTGGAATGTCCATTGCAGGAATGCCAACTTCAATTTTTACCAAATTACGTGACAACTTTAAACAATATGGTTTAGGTGTGAAGACAGGAATTGATCTTCCAGGAGAATCAGCTGGGTTTGAAGGGCCTTCAACGAAAGCTGATATTGGTAAGGCACTTGACTTATCATTTGGTAACTATGATTCATATACAACATTGCAGCTTGCTCAATATATTTCAACGATTGCTAATGGCGGTTATCGTTTACAACCACACGTATTAGAATCAATTCATGAAAGTGGTACAGATGGCAAGATGGGTAAAACAGTTTACCAATTTATGCCAAATGTATTGAATGTAGTAACAGCTTCTCAAGATCAATGGAATGTTGTTAAGAATGGTTTATATTTAGTAATGCATGGTAATAATCAATATGTAACTGGTAAATCATTAAGTAGTGTTAAACCAGAAATTGCAGGGAAAACGGGGACTGCGCAAACATATTACGAAAATAATGAAACTGAAACTTTAAGTGCAGTTTCATATGCTCCATATAATGATCCACAAGTCGTGGTAGCTGTTGCATTCCCAGGAATGGCTGCAAGTACTGAAAGTAAAGTTAACTTGGAAGTTACTAAGAAAATTTATGAAGCTTATTGGAAATATGTCCAATCAAGTGATGGATTTAAGTAAAAAATAGTTATAAAAACAGAGGTTGTAATTAACAGTGCAACCTCTGTTTTTAGTTTAACAATACTTGATTATAATAGTGTAAAGTAAAATCCCTTAACAAATCTAAAAAAGTTGTGGAATTATCTTTGAAAAGATGATATTATATTAACGTTGAGGGTTTCAATCCTTTTTATTAGACAGATTAAAAAGTTGGAGGTTAATTCAATGCGTGTAAATATTACATTAGAATGCACTGAATGTGGTGAACAAACATATTTAACAAGTAAAAACAAACGTAATAACCCAGATCGTTTAGAACTTAAGAAGTATTGCCCACGTTGCCATAAGGAAACATTGCATCGTGAAACAAAATAACAACAGGATCAAACCCTGTTGTTTTTCTTTTAAGGAGCCATCCCATTTTGGGGTGTTTTCTTATCTGATAAGATGTAATCGGTGTCAATTGAGATAATTATGGAGGAAGTAAGTGTGGAAAATAAACGTCCGCGCATGACAATTACATTAATTACAATTAATGTTGTGATATATATTTTAATGCTGATTGCTGGTGGCGCTAGTAATATTAACGTTTTGCTTGAATTTGGAGCAAAAGATAATGGGTTAATTATTGCTGGACAAGCTTGGCGCTTATTTACTGCAATGTTTGTGCATCTAAGTTTGCAACATATTGTACTAAATATGGTAACGCTTTATTTTTTAGGTGCTCAAATTGAATGGCTTTTTGGTCCCATTCGCTTTATCATAATTTATGTATTAAGCGGAATTGGTGGTAATATTGCAAGTTTTGCGTTTAACCCAGCAATTTCTGCTGGAGCTAGCACAGCTTTGTTTGGACTTTTCGGTGCATTTTTAATGCTTGGAGAATCATTTCGAAATAATCCATACATTCACTCAATGGCAAAACAATTTCTCGTATTAGTAATTTTAAACTTAGTGTTTGACTTAATGGGAAGTTCAATTGATATTTGGGGACATTTAGGTGGATTAGTCAGCGGATTTTTATTGGGTTATATTGTAAGCGTCCCACGACTTGGAAAAGTTAAAATTAGCAAACGAATTATTGCATTTATTGCTTTAAGTTTAGTTTTTGTTTTAGGATACTTAAAAGGGATGCGTGTAATTTAGCTTTAATGATAAAGAGGAGATGTTTCTTTGCATACTTATTATGATGTACAGCAATATTTAAAACAGTTTGGCGTTTTTATTTATGTTGGTAAAAGACTATGGGACATTGAACTAACAGCAATTGAGCTTGATAATTTATATAAAGCAGGCGTGGTTGATAAAAAAACGTTTTTAAAAGCAAAATTAGTACTTGAAAAGGAACATCGCGAAGAACAAAAACAAGAAGATGCAAAAAAGCATCGTAACTAGGAGGAAAATAGATGGACAAGAAATTAATCGGTGTTGATCTTGGCGGAACAACAATTAAGTTTGCAATTATGACAACTGATGGTGAAATTCAACAACGTTGGAGTATTGAAACAAATATCTTGGATGAAGGTAGTCATATTGTTCCTGATATTATTGAATCAATTAACCATCATTTATCTATGTATGAAATGAAACCAGAACAATTTGTTGGGATTGGAATGGGAACTCCAGGAACAGTTGATTTAGATAAGGGTACAGTTATTGGTGCTTATAACTTGAACTGGAAAACTGTTCAAAACGTTAAAGAAGAAATTGAAAAAGGCACTAACATCAAGTTTGCAGTTGATAATGATGCCAATGTTGCTGCTTTAGGTGAACGTTGGAAAGGTGCTGGTGAAAATGCAGATGATGTTGTTTTCATTACTCTTGGTACAGGCGTTGGTGGCGGAATCGTTGCTAATGGCGAACTTATTCATGGAATGGGTGCCGGTGGTGAAGTTGGTCACATCAATGTACATCCAGGTGGATACTTATGTACCTGTGGTAACCGCGGTTGCTTAGAAACATATGCTTCAGCGACTGGAGTTGTTCGCGTAGCACATGATATGGCAGAAGAATATGCTGGTAATTCTAAATTAAAACAAATGACTGATGATGGTGAAGAAGTTACATCTAAGTTAGTTTTTGATTTGGCAAAAGACAATGATCCATTGGCTAAAATGGTAGTTGATCGCGTATGTAACTATTTAGGTTTGGCATGTGCAAACTTGGCAAGTACATTAAATCCATCATCAATTGTAATCGGTGGTGGGGTTTCTGCAGCAGGGCACTTCTTGTTAGATCAAGTTAAAAATTATTTCAATGACTATGCATTTCCAACAATTAAGAATACAACTCAAATTAAATTAGCTCAATTAGGTAATGAAGCCGGTGTAATTGGCGCAGGTTCATTAGCTTTAAAATTTATGGACTAATTTAAGGAGGTTTTTGGAGTGTTACTTGGTAATGTGAATTCAGTTTGGTTTTGGATTAACTTAATTTTAATTCTGATTTTACTTTGGATGATTGGAAACCAAATTGTGATTTTTGTTCGAAGTAGACGAGCTGCAAAATTAATTGACAATGAAGAATTCAAAAAAGGAATGCGGCATGCTCAAATTGTAGATGTACGTGAGGAGGATTCTTTTAAAGCGGGACATATTTTAGGTGCACGTAATATTCCTTTTTCACAATTTAAAATGTATATGAGTGGAATTCGTAAAGATATGCCTGTTTATTTGTATGATCAAGGTAAAACATTAAGTTTACGTTGTGCAATTATGTTAAAAAAAGATGGCTTTAAAGATATTTATGTTCTTAAAGGCGGCTACAATAAATGGGATGGCAAGAAAAAGAAAGCATAAAAAAAGCTTGACGAAAGTCAAGCTTTTTTTATTTTTAACGTTGGTGTGCTGAACGACTTTTACGTAAAGCACGACGACGATGTTCTTCTAAAATTGCTTCACGTTCTTCCATAGGTTCAACAACTGTCTTTTTGAATGCATAAACCGCACCAGCTACGATGCCAACTGTAGTTGCGATTCCTGTAAAGAATCCTTTGCCAAATGATTTCACAGTAGTTCCTCCCTTATCTTTTGATATACTATTATTATGAATGATAATTTCTAAAAATTCCAGATAAAACTTTTAAATTTTATTTGAGATGGTACAATTATTAAGATATAAAATTTAATGAATGAAAAGGAGCGTCTTTAAAATGGCGCAAAAAATTTTGATGATCGTTGGCCCAACTGCGGTTGGAAAAACAGCATTATCAGTAAAAATTGCACAAAAATTTAATGGTCAAATCATTTCAGGTGATTCCATGCAAGTTTATCAAAAACTTGATATTGGAACTGCTAAGGTAACAGCAGAAGAAATGCAAGGAATTACGCATTACATGTTAGATGAAATTCCTGTAACGCAGCGCTTTTCTGTTGCTGATTTTACAAATAAAACTAAGAAATTGATCACCGAAATTAGTTACAAAAAAGCTTTACCAATCTTGGTTGGAGGAACTGGATTTTATTTACAATCATTAGTAGATGATTTTCACTTTGGGAAAGATCAATATTCAAATGAAAAAGTTCGAGATGAGTTGCATCAGTTTGCACTTGAAAATGGACAACAAAAATTATGGGATAAATTAAATCAAATTGACCCAGATGCAGCCCAAAAGATTCCAGTAACAAATGAACAACGAGTAGTCCGCGCATTAGAAGTATATTTAAAGACAGGACAAAAGTTTTCAAAGCAAAATGATCAATCAAATGATGATTATGACTTTTTAATTATTGGATTAAATACTGATCGCCAATTACTTTATCAACGAATCAATTTACGGGTTGATCAAATGATGGATCAAGGATTATTGAAGGAAGCTCGTTATTTGTATGATCAAGGTGGATTAAAATTGCCAGCGGGAAAGGGAATTGGGTATAAAGAATTTTATCCATATTTTGAAAATCAATGTTCATTGAAACAAAGTATTGATAAGGTAAAACAAAATTCCCGCCATTATGCAAAACGTCAATTAACGTGGTTTCGCAATAAAATGGATGTACAATGGTTTGATTTAGTTCAAAACTTCGATGAAGATTATTTAAAAGTTAATCAGTTAGTTACCGAATGGTTAAAACGCTAAGGAGAATAAAAATGACAAAGTGGGTTGAAAGATTTCCAAAAGATTTACAAGAAAAGGTTGCTCAAGTGGATCAAATGATTGCGCCTAAATTAGCAGAAATTGATGAAATTGTATTACATAATCAGCAAAGAGTACTTGAGTTATTTCGGAAGCACCATGTTGCTGAGGAAGATTTAGTTGGCTCAACTGGATATGGATATGATGACATTGGACGTGAAAAATTAGAAGCAATTTTTGCAGATTATTTTAAATGTGAAGATGCACTAGTAAGACCACAAATTGTTTCTGGGACACATGCAATTTCAACGGCACTATTTGCGGCTTTACGTACTGGAGATACATTGTACTATATGACAGGAATGCCATATGATACGATTCAACAAGCAATTGGAATTGCAGGTGATAATCCAGGATCAATGAAAGAATTTGGAATTAATTTTGATTATACTCCATTAAAAGATGGTAAAGTGGATTATCAAAAAGTAGCAGAAAAATTAAAAAATGATCCAACTATTAAGGTTGTAGCAATCCAACGCTCACGTGGATATGCTACCCGGGATAGTTTTACTGTGGCTGAAATTAAAGAAATGACTGCTTTTGTTAAGGAAATTAATCCTAATGCAGTTGTATTTATTGATAATTGCTATGGTGAGTTTACAGAAAAAGATGAACCAACATTCTATGGTGCGGATTTAATGGCAGGTTCAATGTTTAAAAATGCAGGTGCAGGTGTTGCTAAAGCGGGAGCGTTTTTAGTTGGACGTCATGATTTAATTATGCAAGCTGCTTCAAGACTGTTTGCACCAGGTCCAGGTAAAGGAGAAGGTGCTACTTATGGGTATCAACGCGATTTTTATCGTGGCTTTTTCCTTGCTCCACATACAACGGGTGAAGCGGTTAAAGGTGCAGTTTATACAGCAGCATTATTAGAACAAATGGGAGCAAAGGTTTCGCCTAAATGGGATACTGTTCGAACTGACTTAGTTCAAACTGTAATTTTCCATGATCAAGATGCAATGATTCAATTTTGTGCAAGCATTCAACATAATTCGCCATTAAATGCATTTGTTGATCCGATTCCAAGTGAAATGGATAACTATGAAGATAAAGTCATTATGGCTTCGGGTAGTTTTGTGGAAGGGTCAACTATTGAATTATCAAGTGATGGTCCACTTAGAGAGCCATATGCACTGTATATTCAAGGTGGCTTATCATATGCGCATGTTAAAATTGCGATAACCAACGCTGTAAATGAGACATATTATAAAAATAAATAATTGATGTAATAAAATGTTACATAAATCATTGACATTGAATTTTAATGTTGTTATTATTTCACATATAGAGAGGAGGGTTGTTATGAAAGAAAAAGAACTACGTCGTTCATTAGCTGTATTACCAATTGGAACAGTGATGAAATTGACAGATTTAACTGCCCGTCAAATTCGTTACTACGAAGAGCAAAAATTGGTGATCCCAGAAAGAAATGAGGGGAATCGGCGAATGTACTCTTTAAATGATATTGATAAATTACTAGAAATCAAAGACTATCTTGCTGAAGGGTTGAACATGGCAGATATTAAAGAAATGTACAAACGCAAAGCTAAAGAAGAAGCTGAACGTAAAGAAAAGTTGTCTAAATCATTATCTGATAATGATGTACGGCGAATTTTACATGATGAGTTTATTGCGATTGGCGGTTTTAATCGACATAGTAAATCTTCCATTCGTAACAACAAAACTCTCTAACTCATTTAAAAGGAGCCTAATATAATGGTAAAGCATAACTATACAAAAGACGATATTCGTCGGATGGCAGAAGAAGAAAATGTACAATTTTTACGGTTAATGTTTACGGATTTATACGGAACAATTAAAAACGTTGAAGTTCCAATCAGTCAATTAGAAAAGTTATTAGATAATAAATTGATGTTTGATGGTTCTTCAATTGATGGATTTGTTCGTATTGAAGAAAGCGATATGTGGTTGTATCCAGATTTATCAACGTGGATGACTTTTCCTTGGGGAAATGAACATGGTAAAGTTGCGCTGTTAATTTGTGAAGTTTATAATTCTGACCGCACACCGTTTTTAGGCGATCCTAGAAATAATTTAATTCGGGTTTTAAATGAAATGAAAGAAGTTGGCTTTACTGACTTTAATATTGGACCAGAACCTGAATTTTTCTTATTTAAGTTAAATGAACATGGGAAACCAACGACACATTTAAATGACAATGGAAGTTATTTTGATTTAGCTCCTGTAGATATGGGAGAAAATTGTCGACGCGATATTGTTTTAGAACTAGAACGCATGGGCTTTGATGTTGAGGCATCTCATCATGAAGTGGCTCCTGGTCAACACGAAGTTGATTTCAAGTATGCAGATGCTTTACATGCATGTGATAATATTCAAACTTTTAAATTAGTAGTAAAAACAGTTGCACGTAAACATGGATTACATGCAACGTTTATGCCAAAACCTTTAGATCGAATTAATGGTTCAGGAATGCACATTAACATGTCCTTAATGAAAGGAAAAGAAAATGCATTTTTTGATAAAAACGGTAAGAAAGAATTATCACAAGAAGCTTATTATTTCTTAGGTGGATTGTTAAAGCATGCTCGTAGTTTTACAGCAATAACTAATCCAATTGTAAATTCATATAAGCGTCTAGTTCCTGGTTATGAAGCTCCTGTATACGTTGCATGGTCAGGTAAAAACCGATCCCCATTGGTACGAGTTCCAATGGCACGGGGATTGTCTACACGATTAGAATTAAGAAGTGTAGATCCTTCAGCTAATCCGTACTTGGCAATTGCTGCAATTTTGGAAGCTGGTTTAGATGGCTTAAGGAATAAAATTGAACCACCTGTATCAATTGATCGTAATATCTATGCAATGGATGATAAAGAACGAGAAGAAAATGGAATTAAAGATTTACCATCTACTTTGCATAATGCATTAAAGGAATTGAAACGAGATGATGTCATCCAAGACGCACTTGGTAGTCATTTATATAATAACTTTATGGAAGCTAAGACTCTTGAATGGGATGCATATCGACAAGAAGTTTCTCAATGGGAACGCGATCAATATTTAGAAATGTATTAAAATAAAAATTAATAAAGGACTGTGATGCAAATCATGGTTCTTTTTGATTTTTTCTTAATTATTTAGAGAGTTTTTTCGTATTGATCAGATAATTATGAAATCTTAATTAGAAAACGCGCTTTCATTTGAAATATACTTGAAATATCTTTGTTTAAAGTGAGATAATGGTATATAAATTAATTAGAGGAGACTGATTATGCCAAAACGTGGAATGCTCATTGTTCTTTCAGGACCATCTGGCGTTGGTAAGGGAACTGTAAGAAAAGAAATTTTTTCGCAAAAAGATAATACATTTCATTACTCTGTTTCAATGACAACCCGGCAAATGCGTCCCGGTGAAGTTAATGGAAAAGATTATTATTTTGTATCAAAAGAAGAATTTGAACAAGAAATCAAAAATGGCGGAATGCTTGAATACGCCAAATATGTTGACAACTATTATGGCACGCCTTTAAAATATGTAAATGAGATGTTAGATCAAGGAAAAGATGTTTTCCTTGAAATTGAAGTTAAAGGTGCAATGCAAGTTCGGAAAAAAGTTCCAGACGGATTATTTATTTTCTTAACTCCTCCAGATTTAATGGAGTTACGACAACGAATTATTAATCGGGGAACGGATGATTTAGAAACCATTGATAAGCGGATGGAAAAGGCTGTCAGTGAAATTGAAATGATGCAAAATTATGACTATGCAGTTGTTAATGATGAAGTTTCTAAGGCTGCTGAAAAAATTCAAACAATTATTCGAGCTGAGCGTTGGCGCGTAAAACGATTCTTACCAGATTATAAAAAACAACTTGGTTTAGATAAAAAATAAAGTAGGAGATGTTTGCTGATGATTTTATATCCATCTGTTGATAAGCTTTTAGAACATGTTAATTCACGCTATTCTTTAGTAATGTTAGCTGCTAAGAGAGCTCATGAATTAGACGAAGGTGCATTGCCATTATTAAGTGATTATAAATCAGACAAAAGTGTTGGCAGAGCACTTGAAGAAGTAGAAGCTGGCAAGTTAACTATTAAAGGCGAAAAATAATTATAGTATCAAGATAAGTTTGGAGGTTGTGACATTTGTCCGACCTCTTTTCTCATATTATTGACTAGAAAGGATTTAAAGTATGAGCCATCCTAAAATTGCAATTTACATTACAGGCGGAATTGCAAGTTATAAAGTTACTCAATTAGTCCGATTATTTAAAAAGAATAATGCTGAAGTTCGAGTTGCAATGACAAAGAATGCCCAAAAATTTATTACACCAGTAACATTGGCAACTTTGTCACAAAATGAAGTGCTTACAGATTTTACAACTGCATTTGAACAAGGAAAGTTTATCCCCCATATTGAACTTGCTAAATGGGCAGATAAGTCCATTATTGTCCCCGCAACTGCTAATATGATTGGTAAACTTGCAAATGGAATTGCAGATGATTTAGTTTCAAGTGCTTTATTAGCAACACCAAATTCAAAATATTTAGTTCCTGCAATGAATGATGAAATGTGGGATAATCCCGCAACACAACGTAACATTAATACTTTGAAACATGATGGCTATCATATTTTAGAACCCGCAACTGGTTTTTTAGCAGAAGGCTATAATGCTAAGGGCAGAATGCCAGAACCACTTGAGATTTATCAGTGGATTACACAAAATAAAGTTAGTGAAAATCAACTAAAAGGGAAAAAAATTTTAGTTACAGCTGGAGGCACGCAAGAATCAATTGATCCAGTTCGCTATATTGGAAATCGTTCTAGTGGAAAAATGGGAATTCAAATTGCAAAAAAAGCTCGTGACATGGGAGCGCAAGTAACTTTGATTGTCGGAACAACTACTCAAAAGATTCCAGCCGGAATAAATGTAATTCAAATAAGAACATTTAATGAGTTACAAACGCAATTAATGGCTGAATTTAAATTAAATGACATTTTAATTATGGCAGCAGCAGTGTCTGACTATCATGTTGAACATGTTCAAACTGAAAAAATTAAGGCTCAAGATAATGACGAAGTGACTTTAAAATTGGTTCGTAATCCTAACTTGCTAAAAATGTTGAGCGAAACTAAGCACCGACAATTAATTATAGGATTTGCTGCTGAAACAGAACATTTATTACAAAATGCAGAAAAGGAATTAGCAGATAAGAAGATTGATATGATTGTTGCCAATGACGTTTCACGAAAAGATATTGGTTTTGGCAGTGATGAAAATGAGGTTTACTTTATTTTACCAGCAAAAAAGCCTAAAAAAATTGCGAAAGCGTCAAAAGCTAAAATTGCAAGTGAGATTTTAATTGAAGTCGTGAATTTATTAAAGAAAGAGGAAGATTAAAATTAATCAATATGCAAAAGTAATTGTTGATGTCCCCGCAATGCAAACCAACCATCCATTTACTTATAAAATTCCTGAAAAATTTCAATCAATTTTAAAAATTGGAATGCGTGTGGTAGTTGGATTTGGAAATGGTAACCGAAAAATTCAAGGATTTGTAATTGATTTATGCAATGAATATAACGGAAATTATCAATTAAAATCAATTGTTGACCTCCTTGATTTAGAACCAGTTCTTGGAAAAGAAGCGTTAAAACTTGCAAACTGGATGGTTGAACGTACCTTCGCATTTAAAATTAAGTGTTTGCAAGTAATGTTACCAAGTGCATTGCGTGTAAGTTATCGTAAAACGATTCAAGTTGATCCTCATTTTAAAGATGATCCAACGGTTCAAAATTTATTTAAAACTCAATTAGAAGTTGATTTTAAACCGGAAAATTTTACAGCAAAAGAATTGCGTCAACTTGAAAAATTGCGTCATGAAGAAAAAATCAAGATTGTCTACCATGTAAAAAATAAAACAGAAGCTAAAAGTATGCTAGCTTTTAAAGCGCAAATGTCAGTTGATCAACTAAGAGAAGAAAAGGATGGACTAAAGAAAAATGCAACTAAACAGTGTCGTTTACTTGATTTTTTAATTACTAATCATGAGCAATCTTTTTTTCAAGCAGACGTTGTGCGGGCATATAATTTTACGACCGCAGATTTAAAAAAGGCAGAAGAAAAAGGGTGGTTATATCGCTTTGAAGCGGAAAAATACCGTAATCCATATGATATAACTAAAGTTGAACCTAGTTTTCCCCGCAAGTTAAAACCTGAGCAACAAGTTGCAGTCGATAACGTTAACCAAGTGATTGAACAAAATGAAGCTCAAACTTTTTTACTTGAGGGAGTTACAGGAAGTGGGAAAACAGAAGTTTATTTGCAAATTATTCAACATGCACTTGATCAAGGTAAAACGGCATTAATGTTAGTGCCAGAAATTTCATTAACACCTCAAATTGTAAAACAGTTTAAAGCGCGTTTTGGTGACCAAGTGGCCTTACTTCACAGTGCTTTATCAGATGGTGAGCGGTATGATGAATGGCGACGAATTCAAAAAGGACAAGCTCAAGTAGTTGTTGGAGTTCGTTCAGCCATTTTTGCACCGTTAAAAAATTTAGGGGTAATCATCATGGATGAAGAACATGAAAATAGTTATAAGCAAGAAGATATGCCACGGTATCATGCACGAGATGTAGCTATTTGGCGAAGTCAATATCATCATTGCCCGGTGGTTCTTGGAAGTGCTACTCCTAGTTTAGAATCACGTGCACGAGCACAAAAGGGTGTTTACAAATGGCTACGCTTAACTAAGCGCATTAATGGTAAAGCTTTACCTCAAGTTCATTTAGTAGATATGCGTATAGAAGCTAAAATGGCAATTAAACCAGATGTTTCACAACCGTTAAAAAATGCAATTGAAAATAGGCTTGCTAATCACGAGCAAGTTGTATTAATGTTAAATCGAAGGGGATATTCATCCTTTTTAATGTGTCGTGAATGCGGAGAAGTGATTAAATGTCCTAATTGTGATATTTCACTCACATATCATCGTGATACTAACTCGTTAAAATGTCACTATTGTGGCCATGAAGAAGCGGTTCCTCGGATTTGTCCGCACTGTCAAAGTGATCAATTACGTTACTTTGGAACTGGGACTCAAAAAGTTGAAGATGAGTTAACTAAACTTTTTCCAAATGCACGAATTTTAAGAATGGATGTTGATACAACTCGCCGAAAAGGTTCACATGAAAAAATTCTCCAACAATTTGGAAATCATGAAGCTGATATTTTATTAGGAACACAAATGATTGCTAAAGGTCTTGATTTTCCAAATGTAACGCTTGTAGGAGTTTTAAATGCAGACACGACATTAGCATTACCCAATTTTCGTTCAAGTGAACAAACATTCCAATTACTTACTCAAGTAAGTGGACGGGCAGGAAGAGGTCAAAAAAATGGAGAAGTTTTGATTCAAACATTTAATCCGGATCATTATGCAATTCAATTTGCTAAAAAACAAGACTATGAAGCATTTTTCAAAAAAGAAATGCAGATTCGTCATCAAATTGGATATCCACCTTATTATTACACAATTCAAATTGTTGCTAGCTATCCAAATGAAGCAGATGCTGCACGGAAAATGTTTGAAATTCAAGGTGAGTTATTAAACTGTGTTTCGTCTAATGCAGTAATTTTAGGGCCAACTCCTAAATCAATTGTTCGGATTAATAATCGTTATTATTATCAACTGATTATTAAATATAAAAAAGAACAGTTACTCGAAGATTACTTGCAAGAATTAATGATGGAAAGTCAAAAAGAAGAAAAGAGTGGATTAAAACTAATAATTGACCGTGATCCAATTAATTTTATATAAGGAGCGTTTTATTATGACATCAGTAGTTTTTATGGGAACTCCCAAATTTGCTGCCAATATTTTAGAAGGATTAATTAAAAGTGATTATGATATTAAAGCTGTAGTTACTCAACCGGATCGAAAAGTGGGACGTAAACATGTTCTTACTCCAACTCCAGTAAAAGAAGTTGCACTTGAGCATCAAATTGAAGTATTGCAACCGGAAAAATTAAGCGGTAGTGATGAATGTCAACAAATTATTGCAATGCAACCAGATTTAATTATCACAGCAGCTTTTGGTCAATTTTTACCAACCAAATTAATTGAATCTGCAAAAATCGGAGCAATTAATGTTCATGGCTCACTTTTACCTAAATATCGTGGAGGAGCTCCTATCCAATACGCAATTATGAATGGTGACCAAGAAACTGGCGTATCAATTATTTACATGGTTAAAAAAATGGATGCAGGTGACATTTTAGCCCAAGCTTCAATGCCAATTGAAAATAATGATGATGCAGGGACAATTTTTGAAAAGATGAGTTTCTTAGGGAGAGATACCTTATTAAAGATGCTTCCGGATTTGATTGCAGGTAAAATTACGGCAATTCCTCAAGCAGAAGATCAAGTTGTTTTTTCACCAACAATTAAGTCAAGTGAAGAACAACTTCAATTATCTCAAACTGCTCATCAACTTGATTGGAAAATTAGGGCATTACGACCTGCTCCAGGAGCTTATTTTAAAGATTTTAATGGAAAAAGAACTAAGTTATGGGATATTACGGTCTTAGATGAAAAAGCGGAGCAAAAAGCCGGTACAGTTGTTGCAGTGAATAAGCATGAATTAAAAGTTACAGCGGCAGAAAATTCAGTTTATCAAATTAATCGATTACAAGTTGCTGGAAAACCTCAAATGGATATTACATCTTATTTAAATGGAATTGGTCAAGGAATTAAAGTAGGACAGGTTTTAATTAATGAGTAAGATAAAAAATACACCGCGTTACATTGCATTAGAATTATTAGTAAAAATTAGAAAACAAAAAACATATTCAAATTTAGGTTTAAATCAAGCAATTCAAAAGAATCAATTATCGCAAAAGGATGCAAGTTTACTAACAACACTTGTATATGGTGTTTTACAGCACCGGCTAACACTTGAATACTGGTTAAAACCCTTTATAAAAAATCCTAAAAAAGTGGACTTATGGGTTAATGAATTATTGATTCTTTCGCTTTATCAGATGGAATATTTAAATAAAGTTCCAACACATGCAATTTTTAATGAGGCAATTGAGATTGCTAAAGTTAAAGGACATGCAGGTACACGCAAATTTGTAACCGGAATTTTACATGCAATTAAACGCAAAGGGTTAGCTAATTTTGAAGATCTACAAGGAAATGAAAAATTAAGTGTTAAGTATAGTGTTCCTACTTGGATTATTCAAAATTTAGAAGAAAGTGTGGGGACACAAAAAACATTTTCGATTTTAGAATCAATTAATCAAAAACCACATGATAGTTTAAGAGTAAATAGTGCAAAGTTGAATTCAATTGAATTAACCTCACTTTTGCAACAAGAAGGAATTGAAGTTCAACCAAGTGAAATTGCTTTAAATGGATTAGTTGCTCAAAAAGGACATCTAGCTGGAACTAAAGCATTTGAAAACGGTGATTTTATTATTCAAGATGAAAGTGCGATGCTAGCGGCTGAATCAATGGATATTCAATCCGGTCAAATTGTACTTGATGCTTGTGCGGCTCCGGGTGGAAAAACCACTCAAATCGCTGCTGATTTAAAAGGATTAGGTAAAGTATATGCCTTAGATATTCATGAACATAAGGTTCAACTAATTAAGGACAATGCTCAAAGATTAGGTGTAAGTGCTGTTTTAAAAGCACAGGCTTTAGATGCACGCAATGTTGGTCAAGTTTTTGAAGCAAAAACATTTGATCAAATTTTAGTGGATGCTCCTTGTTCAGGAATCGGATTAATGCGGCGAAAACCAGAAGTTAAGTATGAAAAGACGTTTGCAGATTCACAAAAATTAGCTCAAATTCAATTAGCGATTTTGAATGCAGTTGCACCAATATTAAAATGTAATGGAAAATTGACATATAGCACCTGTACAATTTTGAATACTGAAAATCAAAGTGTTATTAATCAATTTTTGGCTCAACATCCGGAATTTGAGCAAGTTAAAACGAAGACTCCTAAAAATGTAAAAGAAAAGCGCAAGGAATTAGGATTAACAATTTATCCTGATGATTTTGACACGGATGGCTTTTTTATTGCAACGTTAGTTAAGAAGTAGGTGAATAAATTGGAGTATGCATTTCAAACTGATATTGGAAAAGTCCGAGTTGTAAATGAGGATTCAGTTGGCTTTATTAAAAACAAAAATAACTTGTATTTGGGGTTAGTTGCAGATGGCATTGGTGGTAATCAAGGTGGCGATGTCGCCTCGGCAATGATTACTAGTCACTTAGGATATTTATTTGAAAATTCAAATTATAAAACAATTGAGCAAGCCTATATGTGGCTTCAACGGCAACTGCAAGTTGAAAATGATCTTTTGATTCAAAAGGGCAAACAGTATACTGATCTTGAAGGAATGGGAACTACATTAGTATGCCTGCTTGCAGCTAATAAAAGTTGTATTATTGCAAATATTGGTGATAGTCGTGGATATCGTTTTCGGAATGGAAAATTAATTCAAATTACCCAAGACCATTCTTTAGTGAATGCCCTTTTAAAGGAAGGAGCAATTACACGTGAAGAAGCGCAAAACCATCCGCAAAAAAATGTAATTGTGCGAACTTTAGGAATTAATCATGATGCCCAAATGGATCGATATACTTTGTCAGTTCAACCTAATGACATTTTTTTACTATGTACGGATGGACTTTCTAAATTGGTAAGTAGTCAAGAAATTACTGAAATATTGAATACAAATGATTCATTAGAACAAAAATGTGCCATGTTAGTATCAAAGGCACGTGAAAAAGGTGGAACAGATAATATTACAGTTTTGCTTACAACAACTCGAAAAGGCGGTGATCCTGAATGCGCGTAGGTTATATTGTTGATCATAGATATAAAATACTGCGCTCATTAGGTGAAGGTGGGATGGCCAATGTTTATGAAGCTGAGGATTTAGTTTTAAAGCGTAAAGTTACGTTAAAAATGCTACGGTTGGATTTGCAAGATGATCAAAAGGCAATTGATCGTTTTCATAAAGAAGCAAATTCCTTAACACGTTTGGATAATCCACATATCGTTAAAATATATGACTTTGGGAATGAATTAGGAATTCCTTATCTTGTAATGGAATACGTAAAAGGGATGGACTTAAAATCTTATTTAAGAAAGAATTATCCATTATCCTTTGAAAAAGTTGTTGATATAATGGAACAGATTTTATCAGCGGTTGCTAGTGCTCATAAAATTGGGATTATTCATCGTGATTTAAAACCGCAAAATATTTTAATTGATGATTTTGGTAAGGTTAAAGTAACAGATTTTGGAATTTCAATTGCAGCAATGGAATCAGCTACGCTGACAAAAACTAATACGATGGTTGGTTCGGTTCATTATATTTCACCAGAGCAAGCACGTGGATCAATTATTACCAAGCAGTCTGATATATATTCACTTGGAATAATTTTATTTGAACTTTTAACAGGACAAGTTCCTTTTCAAGGAGAAACGGCTGTTTCAATTGCAGTTAAGCACTATCGAGAAAATTTACCTTCAGTGCGCGAATTAAATCCTAAAATTCCACAATCACTTGAAAATATTGTTTTACGAGCAACAGCTAAAAATTTAAAAGATCGATATCAAAATATAGAAGAAATGAAGGCAGATTTGCAAACGGCATTGCTTCCAATTCGAGCAAATGAACCTAAATGGGAAATTCCAGAACTTGCAGATGAGGAAACTAAAACGATTGAACTTTTGTCTTCTACACAATCTAAGGCTAAAATTAAGCAGAGTCAAAATAAAAAGCAACGGCATAACCAGCATCCAATTGCATTTACAGTTGGTTTAGTTGCAATTATTGTTTTAATTATGATTTTTATTGGCTCAATAAAAGTGCAAGTTCCAGATTTACGTGGGATGAATGTCAAAGAAACTAAGGAAGTTTTACTTAGTAATAATTTAAAATTAGGAAACAAAAAGTATAAATATAATAATAGCTATCCTAAAGGGCAAACAATCAGTAGTGATCCTTCCCGTGAAACAACAGTAAAACGTAATTCTAAGGTAGATATTATCGTGTCTAAGGGTCCTAAAAAGATAATTTTTGGCTCATATGTTGGGCAAGATTATAGTGCTGTAAAGAAAAAGTTATCTAAAAAAGGCGTTTGGGTAAATCAAAATTTAGTTTATTCAAATGAATACCCTAAAGGCCAAATTATCGGACAAAATGTTGATGCAACTTCTAAAGTGAATTTATATCAACTTCCAGTAACTTTTACTGTTAGCAAAGGAGTTAAAACTTTTAAAATTCGTGATTTTTCAGGATATACGCAAAAAAGTGTAGAAGATTATGCACAAGAACATGATTTGACAATTGTTTTTGAGCAAGAATATTCAAATTCTGTTCCTGAGGGATTAGTTATCTCTCAAGATCCTAAAAGTGATACTAAAGTAAAAAGTGGCTCTCAAATTACAGTAACGCTTTCAATGGGACCAGCACCAAGCTATTAAGTAAAAAATGAACTGGACTTAAATGATCACATTTGAGAAAATTAAAATATACAAAAGAAAGGATCGAAGCATTTGAAAGGCCAAATTAGGCAGTCGTTAAGTGGGTACTATGATGTAGTCACAGAAGACGGACAAGAAATTCGTACTCGGGCTCGCGGAGTATTTAGAAAGAAAAAACAATCTCCTCTTGTAGGAGATTGGGTTGATTTTAAAGTTGAAAATAGTGAAGGATATTTACTTAAAATTGAAAAACGAAAAAATCAATTAGTACGTCCACCAGTTGCTAATGTTGACGCAGCAATTATTGTGTCTGCATGTGTGCAACCTGATTTTTCAAGTAATTTGTTGGATCGGCAATTAATAATGTTAGCAGCTAATCAGATTCAACCGCTTTTGTACTTTTCAAAAGCAGATTTGTTAAATCAAGAAGATTGTCAAAAAATGCAATCAATAATTGAATATTATGGTAAATTTTATCCAGTTCAAGTTAATACTGAAAAAAATAATTTACTGAATACACTTCATGATCAAGTTATTGTTGTAATGGGACAAACGGGTGCGGGTAAATCAACTTTACTAAATGAATTAAATCCCAACTTGAAATTAGAAACAGGGGAAATTTCAAGGGCATTAAGTCGTGGAAAACATACAACCCGTAAAGTAACTTTAATGCCAATTGGAGAAAATTTAATTGCAGATACTCCGGGCTTTTCATCCTTTGATATTTTAGAAGTAACTAAGGAAGAATTACCTAACTTTTATCTTGATTTTGTGAAATACCGTGATCAATGTAAATATCGCGGATGTTTACATGTGAATGAACCACAATGTGCAGTAAAAAAAGCTGTTCAAGAACAGTTAATTTTACAATCAAGATATGATAATTATTTACAATTTCATAATATGATTTTAAATCGTAAACCTAAATATTAAATAAAAAGAAATGGGGAATCGTAATGGAAATTGCGCCTTCAATTTTAAGCGCAGATTTTAGAAACTTAATGGATCAAGTTAATCAAGTTGAAAATGCTGTGAAATATCTTCACATTGATATTATGGATGGACATTTTGTAGATAATCTTTCTTTTGGTCCAATGATCGTTGAAGCAATTCGAAATGATAGTCGGTTGAAGTTTGATTGTCATTTAATGGTAACTGATCCTGAAAAGTATGTACCTATGCTTGTTAAAGCTGGGGCTGATATTATTGGGGTTCACGTAGAGGCAACTTCTCATATTCATCGTGTAATTGATTTAATTAACCGTTCAGGAAAAGAAGCAGAAGTTGTTATTAATCCAGGAACTCCAGTTTCACTAATTAAGCCATTGTTAAGTGAAGTTCAATCGGTTTTAGTAATGACAGTTGATCCAGGAGCTGGTGGTCAGAAGATGATTATGCAATGTTTGGAAAAAGTTACTGAACTAAAACAACTTAGAGAAACTAATGGATATGACTATCGGATCGAAGTAGATGGGGGAGTCAATGAAGCGACTATTAAAGAAGTTGCTAACGCAGGTGTGGATGTGGCAGTTGCAGGTTCATATGTTTTTAATAGTGCTAATCCTAAAGGACAAGTTGAAAAATTAATGAAAGTAAGTCAGTTAAATGAAATTTAAAGTGTTAACGGGTGGTCCTAATCATTTAATTCCGCAAAATATTTTTCATGAAAAACAAGCTACTTGGGTAGGTGTAGATTATGGCGCAGTTCGTTTAGTTGAACATGGAATTGAACCTTTTTTAGTAATTGGTGATTTTGATTCTGCTAATAAAATAGAATTAAGTGAAATTGAAAAGAAAAGCCAAAAATTAATTTATCGACCGCTCAAAGATGATATTACCGACACAGAATTAGCATTGCGATATTTAATTAAAAATTATCATTCAATTGATGAGATTGAAATTTATGGAGCAACGGGTGGCCGCTTAGATCAACTCCTAGCTAATTTATTAATGATCTTAAAGCCAATTTATCAAGATTACGTTGAAAAAATAAAAATTGTTGATCAACTAAATCAGGTTTCGTTTTATCTGCCAGGAAAACATCAAGTCAAAAAAGATAAACAAATGCAATATTTAGCGTTTATACCACTAACAAAAGTAGATCAACTAGAACTTCCAGATGAGAAATATCAATTAAAAGCAACTGACTTTACATTTCCAATTTCATTATCAAGTAATGAGTTTATTGGAGAAAAAGCAAGCTTTAGTTTTAAAACTGGAATTGTAATGGTTGTTCAAAGTAAAGATTAGTTCAAATAAAAAACAGGTTTCAAATGAAACCTGTTTTTTCGTCTTTAATTAAACACGAGTAACTTTACCTGATTTTAAGGCACGTGCAGAAACCCAAACTTTTTTAGGCTTACCATCAACTAAGATGCGTACTTTTTGCAAATTTGGCTTCCAGCTACGGTTTGTTTGGTTTAAAGCGTGTGAACGTTTCTTACCAAATGTTGTTTTACGGCCTGTAACAAAGTCTTTAGCCATTGAAATTCTCTCCTTTGTCTATATTCGATCTTAAATAAAGAATCTTTACTTACTAGACTAAATTATCATAGAAATTGAGTTAATGCAAGATTTTTCTGTAAAGTAAATTAACTTGTCAGTACATTTCTAAGATTTTGTGGTATCATAATTAGGTATTATTTGTTATACTGGATAAAATTAATTGACTTTTTTTTCAAAATTGCGTGTGATACAATGGCGATAAATGTCATAAGTTATAAAGGAGGCAAATTGTCATGGCAGTGAAGATTCAAAACCAACTAGGAAAGATCGATATCAGTAATGATGTAATTGCAACTGTAGTCGGCGGTGCTGCAACTGAGATTTTTGGGATCGTTGGAATGGCAAGTAAGAATCAAATTCGTGACAACTTGAATGAAATTCTGAAACGTGACAATTATTCAAAAGGAGTAGTTGTTCGCCAAACTGAAGAAGGCATTGTAATTGACGTATACATTATTGTCGGATATGGCACAAAAATTTCAGAGGTTTGCCGAAATGTCCAAGAAAAAGTAAAGTATAATCTGGACTCAATGCTCGGAGTAACAGCTCAAGCAGTTAACGTAATCGTTCAAGGTGTAAAGGTAATTGAAGATTAACGTTAGGGTACCAAGGAGGATTTTAAAGATTGAAAGTTTCAAAAATTACTGAAAATGAATTTCGCAAGATGATTGCTGTAAGTTCTAATCGTTTGAATAGCAACGCTAATTTTATTAATTCATTGAATGTTTTCCCAGTTCCAGATGGTGATACAGGAACAAATATGAGTCTTTCATTTGCAAGTGGAGCAAAGTATGTTTCTGAATCGACCTCAACAAATGTGGGCGAATTAGCTCAATCTTTAGCTAAGGGATTGTTAATGGGTGCTCGTGGAAATTCTGGGGTTATTTTGTCTCAAGTATTTCGTGGATTTAGTAAAAATATCGCTGAAAAGCATGATTTAACGCCTCAAGATTTAGCAGATGCAATCGTTGCGGGAGTTCAAACTGCATATAAAGCTGTAATGAAACCTCAAGAAGGAACTATTTTAACAGTTGCACGTAAAGCAGCAGAAGCAGCAAGTAAAGTTGCTAAAAATTCAGATGATTGTGTAGAAGTGATGGAAGCTACATATAATGCAGCTGAAGAAGCCTTAAAAACAACTCCTGATTTACTCCCAGTTCTTAAGGAAGTTGGCGTAGTAGATTCAGGTGGACAAGGATTAACATTTGTTTATCAAGGTTTCTATGATGCTTTATCTGGAAATGTGCGTGATGAACAAGAATATCAACCAACGCCTGCTGATATGGAAGATATGGTTAATGCAGAACATCATAAAAGCGTTCAAAGTCAATTAAATACAGAAGATATTCAATACGGTTATTGTACTGAAATCATGATTAAATTAGGTGCAGGACGTTTAGTTGATGAAGAATTTGATTATGATACTTTCCGCAAACACTTGTCACAAATTGGAAACTCATTATTGGTAATTGCTGATGATGAAGTTGTTAAAGTGCATGTTCACACAGAACAACCAGGTAAAGTTTTAACTTATGGTCAAAAATTTGGATCTTTGATTAAAGTTAAAGTTGATAACATGCGTTTACAACACGAAACAATTCTTGAAGAAGATAAAGAAGCTGAAAGACAAGAAGAACAAAATAATCAAATTGCAGGTGATTATGGCATTATCGCCGTTGCTTCTGGAGATGGAATTGCTAAGTTGTTTAAGAGCCTAGGTGTAACTAAGATTATTCAAGGCGGTCAAACAATGAATCCAAGTACAAAGGATATTGTGGATGCAATTAATGCAACTGGTGCTAAAAAAGTATTAGTTTTACCAAACAATAAAAATATCTTTTTAGCAGCTGAACAAGCAGCAGATGTGGCAGATGCGGATGTTAAAGTTATCCATACTAAGACGATTCCTCAAGGCTTAAGTTCGCTATTAAACTTCAATGCTGAAGCAAGTTCTGAAGAAAATGTTGAAGCAATGGAAGAAGCAATGGGGGATGTTGTTTCAGGCCAAGTAACAATTGCTGTACGAGACACAACAATTGATGGTCAAGAAATCAAAAAAGATAACTACATGGGAATTGTAGATGGTACAATTAAAATCACTGATCCAGATTGCAAGAAAACTACAGTTGAAATGATTAAGTCAATGGTTGATGATGATAGTGAAGTTATTACGCTTATTTATGGGGCAGATGCTAACGAAGATGAAGCCCAAGCCATTGCTGATGAAATTGAAGACTGGAATGATGATTTAGAAGTTGAAATCCATGAGGGTGATCAGCCGGTTTACCCATATTTAGTTTCTGTTGAATAAAAGCATAAGCTGATTAGTTCAAAATGGAATTGGTCAGCTTTTTTGTGTAGGAAGGGAGGATATAATGGAACGTCAAAAAAGATTAAGTGATCCAATCACCGCTTTAAAAGGAGTGGGACCGAAAAAGGCAATTGCACTTAATAAGTTAGGGATCAATACAGTTGAGGATCTTTTGAATGACTATCCTTTCCGATATGATGATTTAGCAGTTAAAGAATTATCTGAAGTAAGTGATCAAGAAAAAATTACGCTAAAGGGAACAGTTGCTTCTGAACCTGCATTGGTGCGGTTTGGACGTAAAAAAACGCGTTTAAACTTTAGATTACTTGTTGAAAATCAAGTGATAATGGTGACTTTTTTTAATCAGCCATATTTAAAAAGTAAAGTTCAATTAGGTAATTCAATTGCTGTTTATGGAAGATATAATGCATTACGACAAAGTTTTACTGGAATGAAGATTATTCCTGTGGGACAACAAAATGATTTTACAGGAGTATATCGTGCTTCTAAAGAAATTAACGCTAACCAAATAAAAAAATTAGTGGAAGTTGCATTTAATGAGTATTCAGATTTAATAGTTGATATTGTGCCAACTTCAATTCGAAATAAATATCGATTAGAAAATCGCAAGCAAATGGTGCACGATATGCATTTCCCACAAAATAATCAGCAAGCTAATTTAGCTAGAAGATCTGCTATTTTTGAAGAGTTTTTCCGCTTTCAAGTTGGTTTACAAAAATTAAAGAAAGACGATAAAAAAAATCAAGGCATTGTAATTCAATACGATAATCAAAAGTTAAAAAAATTTATTGCTGAATTGCCATTTGAACTGACGAATGGGCAGAAAAGAGTGGTTAATGAAATTTGTCGAGATTTACGTGAACCAATCAGAATGAATCGGTTATTACAAGGTGATGTTGGATCAGGAAAAACAATTGTTGCTGCTATTGCAATGTATGCTGCAGTTACTGCTGGCTATCAAACTGCTTTGATGGCACCTACTGAAATTTTAGCTCAACAACATGCTGAAAAATTAAGTAAATTATTTGCCTCATTTAATGTTAATGTCGGTTTAATGACAGGTACCACTGTAAGTAAAATTACTGCTAGAAGGGAAATGTTGAAACATTTAAAAAACAATGATATTCAAATTGTAGTTGGAACGCATGCATTGATTCAAGATGATGTTGAATTTAATAACTTAGGGCTAGTTATTACTGATGAACAGCATCGTTTTGGTGTTAATCAGCGAAAAATACTGCGGCAAAAAGGTAATAATCCAGATGTATTGGCAATGACAGCAACGCCAATTCCACGAACATTGGCAATCACAAGTTATGGCGAAATGGACGTATCAATAATTGATGAACTTCCTAAAGGAAGGCGTCCAGTTGAAACGAAGTGGATTAAACCAAAGCAAACTAATGATGTATTAAAGTTTATTCGACAACAACTTGATGATGGTGCACAAGCTTACGTAGTTTCACCTTTAATTGAGGAATCTGAAATGTTAGATTTGCAAAATGCACAAGAAGTTTATGAGCAACTTCAACAATATTTTGGAAATAAATATCGGATTGGATTACTTCATGGTAAGTTAAAACCAAATGAAAAAGAAGTGGTTATGCAAAAATTTAAAGAGCATCAGTATGATGTTTTAGTTTCAACAACTGTAGTTGAAGTCGGTGTCGATGTTCCGAATGCTTCAACAATGATGATTTTAAACGCTGACCGTTTTGGATTGGCACAATTACATCAACTTCGTGGTCGGGTTGGACGAGGTAGTCGCAAATCTTATTGTTTTTTAATTGCAGATCCTTCAAGTGATTATGGAAAAGAACGAATGAAAACCATGGTAAATACTGTTGATGGTTTTGTAATTGCACAGCGTGATTTAGAATTACGTGGTCCAGGTGATGTATTAGGAACAGCGCAAGCTGGGTTACCAGAATTTAAAGTTGGTGATCCTGTTCGTGATTTAAAAATTTTGCAAATTGCCCAACAAGAAGCAGCTGCAATTATTAATGATCCACAAATGGAAAGTAAGCAAGAAAATCAAGAGTTAATCAAATATTTAAATCGTAGAGTTGACTTTAAGACTAATCTTGATTAAAGAAAGGAAGAATGAAATGAAAATTGCTGTAGATGCAATGGGTGGAGATAATGCTCCTCAAAGTGTAGTTGAAGGGGTCGAAAAGGCCCGAAATGAATTTAAAGATGTGGAGTTTATTTTATTTGGAAAGGTTGATCAAGTAAAACCATTAGTTAAAGATCCAACGCGAATTACTTTTGAACAAGCTGATGAAGTAATTGTAATGAATGATGAACCAGTTAAAGCAATTCGCCGTAAGAAAAATTCTTCACTTGTTTTAGCAGCTAAGGCAGTTAAAGAAGGTCGGGCAGATGCGTTATTTTCATGTGGGAATACGGGTGCATTGCTTGCAGCTGGATTATTATTGATTGGGCGAATCAAAGGTGTAGAACGTCCAGGTTTATTGTCAACTTTGCCAGTAATTTCTGCAAATCAAGGTGGCTTTAATTTGCTAGATAGTGGTGCAAATGCAGATAATAAGCCAGAATATTTATATCAATTTGCATTAATGGGTAAATATTATGCACAAAGTGTACGCGGAATTGAAAATCCACGAATTGGATTATTAAACAATGGAACTGAACCACACAAAGGTAGTAAATTAACTCAAGCAGCCTATCAATTAATTAGCGCAGATAAATCTTTAAATTTTGTTGGCAATGTTGAATCACGCGACTTAACTACTGGTGTATGTGATGTAGTGGTAGCAGATGGCTTTACAGGAAATGCAGTATTAAAATCCATTGAAGGAACTGCTTCAGCAGTAATGCATTTGCTTAAAGATAGTATTAAAGAAGCTAATGTGATGGGAAAACTAGGTGCATTAATGCTCAAACAAAGTTTAAATGGAATTAAAGATCGGATCAATCCTTCACGTTACGGCGGCGCAGTCTTACTTGGTGTAAAAGCTCCTGTTGTAAAAGCCCATGGATCAAGTGACGCAATTACGGTATACTATACTATGAAGCAGATTAGAACTATTTTAAATGAAGATTTGCTTGATAAGTTTGAAAAAACATTCCAAACAGAGCAAAAACAAGAAAAATAACTTATAAAAAGTAAGTTTAATGTTATAATGTTTTCAAACGTAGAATTAATTAAAGAAATGAGGAATTTAGGATGACACAACAAGAAATTTTTAACAAAGTTAGCGACATTATGGTAGACCATTTTGAAATTAAAAAAGATGATATCACAATGGATTTGGATTTCAAAAAAGATTTAGATGCAGATTCAATTGATTTTGTTGAATTTATTCTTGATTTAGAAGATGCATTTGGCGCTGAAATTCCTGATGAAGATGCTGAAAAACTTAATACAGTTGGCGATGCAGTTAACTATATTGAACAACATAGTAAGTAAATTAAATGAGGTTGTGATTGAGTCACAACCTCATTTTTTTACCTTAATAAATATTATATTTATCTAGGGTTATGCCATAATTATATTAACAACTATGATATAATAATAAACTGGTAGAAGTAGATACATTTTAATGATCAAGGAGAAATGCTTTGATAATTGGATTAGCACAACATTTAAAAGAAAATTACGGAATTGAAATTAATGAAATGAAGTATTATGATGCTGCATTTACACATAAATCATATGTTAATGAGCATCCTAAAGAACATTTACAGTATTATGAAAGAATTGAATTTTTAGGTGATGCAGTCATGCAACTATGCGTGTCTGAATATTTATATAAACGTTTTCCAGAAATGCCAGAAGGAAAGTTATCACGACTAAGAGCAGCAATGGTTTGTGAAGACAGTTTTAGCAAATTTGCAAAGGAATGCCATTTTGATGAATTTATTCGTTTAGGAAAAGGTGAAGAAAAAAGCAATGCACGCCAACGCGCTTCACTTTTATGTGATATTTTTGAAGCTTTCATTGGAGCATTATATTTAGATAAAGGAAAAGCAACGGTTGTTAGATTTATTAGTGAAGTTGTTTTTCCAAAATTAGATATGGGTTGGTTTAACACCTTTTTTGATCATAAAACTGCATTACAAGAAGTTTTACAAAAAAATGGAAACTGCAATATCGAATATCATGAAATTTGGGGAAAAGGTCCAGATAACGATCGCACTTATAAAATGGAAGTTTTATATAACGGTGAAAAAATTGGCGAAGGAATTGGACACACTAAAAAAGCCGCTGAGCAAGCAGCTGCTTTTGAAGCATTAAAAAAATTAGAAACTAAATAAGTGGAGGTTGAATGTAATTGAAGTTAAAATCATTAACAATCAATGGTTTTAAGTCTTTTGCTGATAAAACAAAAATTGATTTTCAACCTGGAATTACAGGAATAGTTGGTCCCAATGGAAGTGGTAAAAGTAACATAATTGAGGCATTAAGATGGGTTTTAGGAGAACAGTCAGCTAAAAGTTTACGTGGAGGCAAGATGCCTGATGTCATTTTTGCAGGTTCAGCTAAGCGCGCTCCATTAAATCGAGCTGAAGTAGAAATTCAATTTGATAATTCAGATCATTTTTTAGAAAATCAACCTGATAATTTAGCAATTACGCGAAGAATATACCGTAGCGGTGAAAGTGAATTTTTACTTAATGGGAAAAAAGTTCGTTTAAAAGATATTATTGAGTTATTCATGGATACAGGATTAGGTAAAGAATCTTTTTCTGTAATTTCTCAAGGTCGCGTTGAATCTATTTTTAATAGTAAACCAGAAGATCGTAGAGTTTTAATTGAAGAAACCGCTGGTATTTTAAAATATAAAAAAGAAAAAGAAAAGGCTCAAAAAGAACTTAAAGAAACAGATGATCATTTAAATCGAGTGGTTGATATTTTAACGGAACTTAATCGCCAAAAAGAGCCACTTCAAGAACAAGCTAGTATTGCTAAAGACTATTTGGAACAAAAAAAGCAATATGATCACTATCACTTGAATGCACTGGTACTTGAGATTCAACAATTAAGAATGAAAAAAGGGCAACTTGATCAAAAGTTGGCAGAAAATAAACAAATTCTTGCAAATTATAAAAAGCAAGCAGAATTGCAAGATGATCAAACAGCGAAATTACATCAGCAACAACAAGATGTGGAACATCAATTAGATGATGCTCAAGCGCAATTAGTTACTTTAACTCAGCAAAAAGAAAGGCTTGAAGGGCGCAAGAGCATTTCTGAGCAACAACATAAATTTCAAAAAGAAAAACAAATTGATTTAAAGAAACGATTAGATGCAAGTCATCAAGATCTTGCTCAAATCGAACAAAAGCTACCAGCAATGCAAGCTCAAGTAAAAAAACTAGAAAATCAAAAAATTGAGCTTGAAAATAAAATTAATGAAATTAAAAATAATCAAAAATTAGCACCTGACGAATTAGAAAGTGAAATTCAGAAGTTACGTAATTTAATTGCAAATAATATTCAAGAACAAGCGAAACTAGAAAGTAAACTTACAGTTAAGCAAGATGATACTAGAAAAAATGCAACTTCATTGAAAAATTTGCGGATAGTTCAAACTAATCTTACTGATGAATTAACATTAAATCAGGAAAAGTTAGTTCCTCAACTTGAAAAGTTAAAAGCGATTGATGCTAAAATTCATCAAGAAGAAGAACACAGTGCTGCTTTGCAAAATCAAAAAACGCAATTAAATCAAAAAATTGATACCCAACGGCAACAATGGTATCAAGCAAGTGAAATTATGCAAAAAGCACAAGCACGGTTAGAGGCATTGAAAAGTATTGAGGAAAACTATTCAGGATACTATCAAGGCGTACGTGAAATTTTGAAACATAAAAATATGTTTACTGGAATTGAAGGATCAGTTGCCGAATTGATTAATACTGATTCAAAATTTGCACTAGCAATTGAAACTACGTTAGGAGCACAATTACAAAATATTTTAGTTGAAAATGAGCAAGTAGCTAAAAAATGTATTCAATTTTTAACTAAAAAACGTCTAGGAAGAGCAACTTTTTTACCAATGAATATTATTAAAAAGCGCTTTTCAAATGATCAATTGATTAATCAAGTTAAAAATGAGGACGGTTTTTTAGGAATTGCAAGTGATTTAGTAAATTACGATTCAAAATATCACTCAGTTATTCAAGCATTACTTGGAACGACAATTATTGCTGAAAATATTGATAAGGCAACTGTCATTGCAAATAAGATTAATCATCGGATGAAAATTGTGTCATTAAATGGTGATGTGATTAATCCAGGAGGTTCAATGACAGGGGGAGCAAATCGGAATTCACAAAATGGTCTACTGAAGAAAAAAGAAGAAATGCTTCAACTCGAAAAACAACTGCAAACAATGAAAGTCAAATTAGAGCAGTTGGAAAAAAGTGGGCAAAAAGATAGATTGCAATTAGTCGAAGTTGTTGAAAATAATCAAAAAATAACAAATACATTGAATCAAATGTATGACACACAAAAGCAATTGCATCATCAAGTAGATAAACAGCAATTAAAGGTCAAGCGGTTAAAACAAGAGTTAACTGATTATGATGAACGAATTGCTGATTTAAATACAACTGAAAGTACACAAGCAATTGATCAAATTAAGCAGCAATTAAGTGAACTAAGAAATGCGACAAAAGAAGCTGAAACTCAATTAAATGAAAAACAAAAATTTAGCGAAAATGCACGTGCAATG
This sequence comes from Ligilactobacillus sp. LYQ135, assembly GCF_053711055.1. Lineage (NCBI taxonomy): Bacteria > Bacillati > Bacillota > Bacilli > Lactobacillales > Lactobacillaceae > Ligilactobacillus > Ligilactobacillus sp. LYQ135. Next base: position 104,391 of record NZ_JBSJYT010000003.1, read on the forward strand.
CAAATTGAAATGACTGTTCACTTAAATGAACTGCAACAAGATTTACTTACAGTAACGGAGAAATTGACAGCTGTTAAAGTTCAATATAATGAAGTATTATCTCAACAAAAGCAATTGCAACGTGCAATTAAGCAACTAAGTAATCAGTTGACTGAAATTCAAGATCAGCAATCAGAAAATCAATTGCAGGGTGTTGAATTAGAAACTAAGCGTAAAGATGTTTTGAAAAAACATGCTGAATTAACTGAAAAAGTAGATGCACTTCAACAAAAACGACAAAAATTGCATGTAAAAGTTGATAGTGCCGAATCAGAATTAAAACGTGTTAATGAATTACAACAAGCAACTTATGATGAACAACGTCAGCAAAGTCTTCAAAATGGGAAAATAACAACTAAACTTGAGCAAGATTTAGATACCTTAACTGAAACTTTTGCAATGTCATTTGAAAAGGCACAAAATCAAGCGACCGAAACAAATTTAGCGGATGTTCAAAGACATATGAAATTATTAAAACGTGGAATTGATGAACTTGGTACAGTTAATTTGGCAGCAATTGATGAATTTGAGCGAATTAATGAACGGTTTGAATTTTTAAATGCACAGCAAGTTGATTTGAATGCAGCTAAGAATACTTTACTGCAAAGTATGAATGAGATGGATTCAGAAGTTAAGAGACGTTTTAAAACAACTTTTGATCAAGTCGCACAAGCATTTGCTGAACTTTTCCCACAAATTTTTGGTGGAGGTAAAGCATACTTAAGCTTGACTAATCCAGAAGATTTACTTACAAGTGGGATTGAAATTATGGCACAACCTCCAGGTAAAAAAACACAACGTTTAAGTCTTTTATCTGGTGGAGAACGCTCGTTAACTGCAATTACTTTACTCTTTGCATTATTAAAAGTACGTCCAGTACCTTTTGCAATTTTAGATGAGGCCGAAGCTGCATTGGATGATGCAAATGTATCACGTTATTCACAATACTTAAAACGATTTGATGATGAAACTCAATTTATTGTGATCACCCATCGGAAAGGGACGATGATGCAAGCCGATGTTTTATATGGTGTTACAATGCAAGAATCAGGTGTCTCTAAAATGGTTTCAGTGGCACTAACAGACGTAATTTGAGAAGGGATGATGTTTAATGGGTTTATTTGATAGATTAAAAAAGGCCTTTGGATTTGAAGAGGAAGAAAAGCAAAGTGAACAAGCAACTTCGAATGAGCAAGTTACTTCAGATAAAGAAGAACAAGAATCAAAAGAAAATGATGAGTTAAAAGAAACACAACAAACCGATAAAATGCTTGACAATGATTCAGAAGGTTTCCAAACTGAGGAAACAGAAACAGAAACAGAAACAGAAACAGAAACAGAAACAGAAACAGAAACAGAAACAGAAACAGAAACAGAAACAGAAACAGAAACAGAAACAGAAACAGAAACAGAAACAGAAACAGCAACAG